>JANWLQ010000154.1 GCA_025450725.1 Terriglobales bacterium | reverse complement strand
TATGGAAGCGTGAACCTGGCCGACCTTGAAACCTTGCTCGCCGTGGCGCGCGAGCGCAGCTTCTCGCGGGCCGCGGAGAAGCTGCGGCGCACGCAGACGGCGGTGTCACTCGCCATTCGCAGGCTCGAGGAAGCCGCCGGCGATCGCCTGCTCGACCGCTCCGGCAAGCTGGTCCGCCTCACCGCGGCGGGCGAGCTGGTGGTCCGTCGCGCCGAATTCATGCTCGAGCAGCGCGGGCGCATGGAGCAGGACTTGCTCGAGCTCCGCGACAAACACCAGGGCAAGGTCACCGTCGGCGCCAACGAAAGCACCGCGTTCTTCCTGCTGCCCGTCATCGAGGTGTTCCACCGCCGTTTCCCGCGCATCAAGATCGAGGTCCGCCGCAGCCTCTCCCGCAACATCCCCGCCGAGGTGCTCGCCGGCAATCTCGATCTGGGCATCATCGCCTACGATCCCGAGCAGCGCGAACTCCGCTGCGAGGTGGTCTGCAACGACAAGTTGGCCTTCATCGTTTACCCCGCCCACCCCCTCGCCCGCTCGCGCCGTCCGATCGCAATCGAGCGCCTCGGGAGCGAGCGCTTCATCGCCCACAACGTCGAGTCCCCCTATCGCGAATTCACCATCGCGACCTTTCGCCGCGCCAACGTGCCGCTTCACATCACGCTCGAAATGCCGACCGTCGAAGGCATCAAGCATCTCGTCGCCCGCGGCCTGGGCGTGGCATTCGTGCCGCGCATTTCGGTCGTGGCCGAACTCGAATCGAAGCGCCTCGTCGAGGTCGCCGTGCGCAATCTCAACCTTGCCCGTCCGCTGCGCCTGCTCGCTGCGCGCCGTTTGGCGCTGTCGCCCGCCGCGCAAGCGTTTTGGGACGAAGCCGTTCGCAGGCAGCCACCGAGCCCTCCATGAGAGCAGATCGAGGTCGAGGACCGTGTACCGGGGTGGGGAGTCGCGGCGGGCTGGAGCGAAGAGAGGCGAGCCTCCCAGCTATAATTAGTACTAGACCATGATCCAGTTGGCCGGCGCCGCTAAGCACTTTGGCGGCCGCACTCTGTTCAGCAACACCGACCTGCTCATCCCCGACCGCGCCCGTGTGGGCGTGGTGGGCGCGAACGGCAGCGGCAAAACCACGCTGCTGCGCATCCTCGCCGGCGTCGAGCCGCTCGACGAAGGCAAGGTCCTGCAGAACAAGGATCAAACACTCGGCTACCTTCCCCAGGAAGGCTTGCGCATGGCCGGCCGCTCCCTGCTCGACGAATGCCGCTCTGTTTTCGCCGGCCTGATGGCCATCGAGCGCGAAATCCACGAACTCGAAGGCCAGCTCGAACATACCGATGACCTCGGTCTATTCGAGCGCTACTCCGACCTGCAGCATCAGTTTCAAATCGCGGGCGGCCCCTCGCTCGAAGCCAAAATCGGCACCATCCTGAGCGGCCTCGCCTTTCTCCCCAGCGATCTGAACCGGCAGTGCGAGGAGTTCAGCGGCGGCTGGCAAATGCGCATCGCTCTGGCCAAGCTCCTGCTCCAGGAGCCGCGCGTGCTGCTGCTCGACGAACCCACCAACCATCTCGATCTTGAAACCCGCAACTGGCTTGAGGAGTACCTCAACCGCTATCCCTATGCCTGTCTGCTGGTTTCCCACGACCGCTACTTTCTGGATGCGGTCGTGGACCGCATCGTGGATCTGGCGCTATCAAAAGTCACGCTCTACACCGGCAATTACACCAGCTTTCTGCGCCAGAAAGAGGATCGCCTGGTGCAGATTCGCGCCGCCTACGCCAACCAGAAGGAGCGCCGCGAGCAGCTCGAGGTCTTCATCAATCGCTTCCGCTACACCGCCACCAAGGCCAGCCAGGTGCAGAGCCGCATCAAGGAAATGGAGCGCATGGAACTGATCGAGGTGCCGCCGCACGAGGAGACGATTCACTTCTCGTTCCCCCAGCCCAAGCCCAGCGGCCGCCGCGTGCTCGAACTCCGCAAGGCCTCGAAACACTACGGCAGCAAACGCGTCTTCGACGACCTCGATCTGGTGCTCGACCGCGGCGACCGCATCGGCCTCATCGGCCAGAACGGCGCCGGCAAAAGCACGCTGCTCCGCCTGCTCTCCGGCACCGAAGCGCCCGACACGGGCGAGCGCATTGTCGGGCATCAGGTCACGCTCGACTTTTTCGCCCAGGATCAGTACAAGGTCCTCGACGAGAACGCCCGCATCCTCGACGACCTCACCTCGGTCAGCCCCACGTTAATGGTGCCGCAACTCCGCACCCTGCTCGGCAGCTTCCTCTTCCACGGCGACGACGTATTCAAGCGCATCGGCGTGCTGAGCGGCGGCGAGCGCAACCGCTACGCCCTGGCCCGCATGCTGCTCCGCCCGGCCAACTGCCTCCTGCTCGACGAACCCACCAACCATCTCGACCTGCAAGCCAAAGAGGTGTTGCTCGAAGCCCTGCGCCAGTACACCGGCACCGTGATTTTCGTTTCCCACGATCGCGCCTTTATTGACGGCTTGGCGAACAAAATCATTCACGTCACCCCAGCCGAAACCGGCGGCGGCGTCGAACTCTATCCCGGCAATTACGAGGAGTACCGCTACCACGCCGGTCTGCAGGCCGACGGAACGCGGGCGGCGGCGCCTCAGGCCGCGGCCGCGCCCAGTGCCGCTCCGCCCAGCGCGCCCAAAGCGCGCATCAATCCCCAGCGCCAGCAAGCATTGAAAAAAGCGGTATCGGCGCTCGAAGCTGAAATTGCCACCGTCGAAGAAGAGGTAAAAGCCCTCGAAGCGGCTCTCGCGGATGAGGCCACCTTCCGCGATGCGCAACTTTCGCAGACGACGCTCGCGCGTTACAAAACGCAGTCCGACCGCCGGGCGGCGCTCTACACCGAGTGGGAAGAGAAGACCGCCAGCCTGGCCGCCCTCTAAAGCTTTACTGCTCGGCTTGTTTCAGCGATACCGTCTCGCCGATGGTCGCTCCGGCGGTGGCCGGCGAATGGCGGTACGAGTCAATGATCTCGCGCTCGGAATCATGCAGCGCGGCGCGCAGGCTGAGGCCGATTTTCTTGTCGTGCGGGCTGAGCTTGATGATCTTGAACTCGTACTCGCGCCCCACCACCAGCGGACCGCCCTCGGTGACCTCGGGATTGATCTCCGAGTTGTGGCACAGTCCCTCGATGCCGCCCTCCATCTCCACAAACGCGCCGAACGCCGCCAGCCGCAGCACCTTGCCGGTCAGCACTTCGCCCAGTTGCCGGTGCGCGAAAAACGTCTCCCACGCGTCGGGCTCGAGCTGCCGGATGCCCAGCGACAAGCGCCGGTTATCCACATCAATGCTGAGAATCTTGGCCCGCACCTTGTCGCCCTTCTTCACCACTTCCGAAGGATGTTGAATGCGCTTCGTCCACGAGAAATCCGAAATGTGCACCAGCCCGTCAATGCCATCCTCGATTTCGACAAACGCGCCGAAGTCGGTCAGGTTCCGCACCCGCCCCTCGACGATGCTGCCGGGAGCGAAGCGCTCGGGCAGCGATTCCCAGGGATTGCTCTGCGCCTGCCGCAATGAAAGCGACATGCGCCTGTCGTTGGGATTGACATCGAGCACCACCGCTTCGAGCGGCTGCTCCAGCGCGACAATCTTGCCCGGATGCTTGGTCCGCTTCGACCACGACAGCTCGGAGATGTGGATCAATCCCTCGATGCCCTGTTCGAGCTCCACAAAGCAGCCGTAGTCGGTAATGCTGACCACCTTGCCATGCACATGCGCGCCGATCGGATAGCGGTCTTTCGCATCGGCCCACGGATCGGGCAGCAACTGCTTGAAGCCAAGCGATACCCGCAGCTTGGCCTTGTCGAACTTCAGCACCTTAACCGTGATCTCGTCGTTCGGCTGCACCATCTCGTTCGGATGGGCGACCCTGCCCCACGACAAATCGCTGACGTGCAGCAGCCCGTCAAGCCCGCCGACATCAACAAACACGCCGTACTCGGTGACGTTCTTCACCACTCCGGTGACCACCTGGCCCTCGGCCAGAGTCTCCAGCGTTTGCGCGCGCCGGGCTTCGAGTTCTTCCTGCAGCACGGCCTTGCGCGAGACGACGATGTTGCCCCGCTTCTTGTTGAGCTTGATGACCCGCACCCGAACGTCCGTGCCGATGAACGCGTCGAGATTGCGCACCGGGCGCACATCGAGTTGCGATCCGGGCAGAAACGCCTTCACCCCAATGTCGCACGCCAGCCCGCCCTTCGTGCGCTCCGTCACCCGCCCGTGGATGATCGTGGCCTGATCGGCGGCATGCTCGAGCTCGTCCCAGAGCCGCAGCCGCGCGGCCTTCTCGTGCGAGAGGCGCAGACCGCGCTCGCCCGACTCGCGTTCGATGACGACGTCAATGACATCGCCCGGGTGGACCTGCGCCACGCCCGAGGCGTCAACGAACTCGCGCAGACGGACGATGCCCTCGGACTTCAGTCCGACGTCCACCACCACATCTTCGCCATCAATTTTTAGGACTGTGCCTTTGAGGACTTCGCCTTCGGCGGCTTGGTTCTGTTGTTCAAAGGATTCGAGGAGTTGTTCAAAATCTTCCATGGGGTTGAAAGGAATGATTTGGCGTCACCATCCACCGGCGTGCCGCCGCTTCAAGCGTAATGATCATAATACCACATTGCGCGGTAACCGGCGTCAGATCAGCGGATTGCGCGTTCGAATCCCGGAGGCGCGAGAGAAGTCGCGGTCGGCGGTCCAGAGTTCGGTAACACCGTGCTCGCGGCACAGCGCGGCGATGCGTGCGTCGTGGATGCTGCTGCCGGTGAATTTGCCGGCAACCAACACCGATTTCAGCTCGCTCCAGTGACCCTGGAGCTCTCCCAGCAGGCGCAACGATGGCGACTCCATCCAAGCCTCAACCTGGTCAATCGCGGCCGCGAGCGAATTTGAACTGCGAAACAGCCTGGCATTGGTCGTCACCGCCAGGAACTCGTGAATACACGGCCACGGGATTGCCCACGGCCCCCCCGACGAGCCGAGGCTCCCAATTTGCTCACGCGCGTTGACATGCCATTCCGAGCCGCGATGGTGCGCATACACCAAAATATTCGTGTCAACTGGGAGGGCGCCAGGACGGCTTTACAGTGCCACGGTCAACGCACCACCGCCGCCGCGGTTTCGCGGCGGAAGTCGCGACCATGCATGGCGACGAACACGCACATCTCATAGAGCCGCGAGCGCAGGCGCTCGCCCAGAGCCTGGGCAAGCGTGCCCGGGGCGCTATACTCGCCGCCGTCGCTCATGCGAGCCGTGCGGGGTTCGGCGTCTTCCAGATTGGTCGTTAGAATGGTCGCGAGCTTGTGGCTATAGCGGTGGTTGAGCAGGTAATGCAGCGTCTCCTGCGCCCATTCCGTCGAGCGGCCGACGCCCAGGTCGTCGAGTACCAGCACCTCGGCCGAGAGCAGCGGCGCTACGATGCCCTGCTCAGTGGCCGGGTTCGCAGGATCGTAGCTGGCCTGGATCTGCTTTAGCAGGGCGCGGTAGTCGGCGAAGCGGCAGGCGAAGCCACGTTCGAGCAGGTGTTGGGCAATCGCCACCGCCAAATGGGTTTTGCCCACGCCCACATTGCCGAAGAGAAGTAAGCCGGTGCGGTCGCGGTCGGCCAATGCGCCGGGAAAATCGCGGGCGTAGGTGGCTGCCAGCCGGTGCGCCAGGATCAGCTCGCGCGCGCCCGCGGGCAGGTCAAAATTCTCCAGCGTGCAGTGTTGATACCGCTTGGGAATTTGCGCGGCATCGAGCAGTTCGGACAAACGCCTCGTCTCATCACACTCGCAGCGCACCACCGCCGCCGGCAACGTCCCCTCGCCGTGGGCGGACGCCTGGGCCAGCCGCCACCCCGTATCGCCACAGTGCGCACACGCCACGGTTGTCAATCCTTAGGCAGGCTGCGGATGCTCGCCTGGCGCCCGCACCGGCGCCCTCCCGGGCTCCGGCCGCAGTATCTCCTGCACGCCGTCGGCCTGCCCGCCCTGCATCGGCGGCAGCGTTTGGCCGGCCAGCAGCGCCTTGATCTCGTCCGCATCCAGGCTCTCGCGGTCGAGCAGATTGTCAGCCAGTCTGCGCAGCACCTCCGCGTTCTCGACCAGAATCTTCCGCGCCCGGTCGTAGCCCTCCATCACGAGCCGCCGCACTTCCTGGTCAATGCGAATCGCGGTGTCTTCCGAAAAATCCCGGTGCTGCGAAATCTCGCGCCCCAGAAAAATTTGCTCTTCCTTTTTGCCGAACGTCAGCGGCCCGAGCTCGCTCATCCCCCACTCGCACACCATCTTGCGGGCCAGGTCGGTGGCCTGCTCGATGTCGTTGCCGGCGCCGGTCGTCATGTGGTCCATGTACAACTCTTCGGCAATGCGGCCGCCCATCATCACCGCGAGCCGCGCCTGCAGGTAATCGCGGGTGTAGGTGTACTTGTCGTCGGTCGGCAACTGCATGGTCACGCCCAGCGCCATGCCACGCGGGATGATCGTGACTTTGTGGAGCGGGTCGGAGTGCGGCGTCATCGCCGCCACCAACGCGTGCCCGGCCTCGTGATAAGCGGTATTCTTCTTCTCGTCATCGGTGAGGATCATCGAGCGCCGCTCGGCGCCCATCAGCACCTTGTCCTTGGCGGATTCGAGGTCGGCCATGATGACCGTCTTGCGGTTGAAGCGCGCCGCCGAGAGCGCGGCTTCGTTGATCAGGTTGGCGAGATCCGCGCCGGTGAAACCCGGTGTCCCCCGCGCCAGCACCGCCAAATTGACTTCCTCGGCCAGCGGAATCCGCCGTGCGTGCACCCGCAGGATCTCCTCGCGTCCCCGCAGGTCGGGACGTGGCACCACCACGCGCCGATCGAAGCGTCCCGGTCGTAGCAGCGCCGGGTCGAGCACGTCTGGACGGTTCGTCGAGGCAATCAGGATCACGCCCTCGTTGCTCTCGAACCCGTCCATCTCGACCAGCAGTTGATTCAGCGTTTGTTCGCGCTCGTCGTGTCCGCCGCCCAGCCCGGCGCCGCGATGGCGTCCCACGGCGTCAATCTCGTCTATGAAAATAATGCAGGGCGCGTTTTTCTTTCCCTGTTCAAACAGGTCGCGCACCCGGCTCGCGCCCACGCCGACAAACATCTCGACGAAATCAGATCCCGAAATCGAGAAGAACGGAACGTTCGCCTCGCCCGCAATGGCCCGCGCCAGCAGCGTCTTGCCCGTGCCGGGAGGGCCCACCAACAGCACTCCCTTCGGAATGCGCCCGCCCAGCTTCTGAAACTTCTGCGGTTCTTTCAGAAAATCTATGATTTCCCTTAGCTCGTCTTTGGCCTCGGTCACCCCCGCGACGTCCTTAAACGTCACCTTCTTCTGCTGGGTTGAAAGCAGCCGCGCCCGGCTCTTGCCAAACGACAACGCCTTGTTGCCGCCGTTCTGCATCTGCCGCATCATGAAAATCCAGAGCGCGATGATGAGCAGTATGGGCACCCCATCAATCAGCAAATTCGCCCACGAAGTGTTCGACGGCTCCTTGATGTTGACCGCGACCCCTTTGTCCTGGAGAATTTTGTACAGATCCGGATAGTTGGCCGGAATGACGCTGTGGAACCCTTGGTCCTTGGGTGTGCGCACCTGTCCGTGAACGTCGTTCCCGGTGATGGTCACCGCCGTGACGTTGCCGTCCTGCGCCTGGTTCATGAATTGGGAAAAGCTGATCTCCTGTTCCTTCGCCGCTGTACCGCCAACTTTCACCACCTGCCAAAGCACCACGGCAACGGCCACCAGCACCACCCATAGAACAACGGTTTTTACGGTTGAATTCAAAGACCCTTCTTTTGTCCGCAGCAGACTGCTACGGCCTTATTCAGTTAGATGTTCCGCCAGCCATTTCGTTCCAGCGGAATGCGTACAGTCCCCGGCCTGAGGAGCGCAAGCCATTCCTGATTATAACGGCTTTTTCTCGGCCCACCCCGGCGCCGGGCCAATTTCAAGTTTTTGCGCCGTCAGGCGACATTCGAGGCGTCCCAGCGGCATCCGCCGCGGATGCCGCTCGCTGCCCCGAATTCCCGCCACCACCCGCTCAAGGGCGGCGAAGTCCACCCCGCGCAACTCGCCCTGCGCTCTCTCCACCGCCGCCCGCAGCAGCCGGCGCAACAGCGCCAGCGGCAGGCGCCCCAGCTCCGCGCGTTCGGCTTCCAACTGCCCGCCGGATGATGAATTCCACATTCTCTCCAGCAGCGGCGCCACGATCGCCTGCCAAAACTCCTCTTCGGCGCGCGCCACCTCGGCCAAGCTCCCCAGCCGGGTCACAAGTTCAGGTTGTTCCGCCAGCAGCGCTGGCATGATTTGGTGCCGCATCCGCGTCCGCAAATAGCCGGTATCAAAATTGGTCGCGTCCTCGCGCCAATGCTCGCCCTGTTGCTCGAGCCAAGCCCGCAGCTCGCCTCGCGCGGCGCAAAGCAGTGGACGTACCAAACTAGTAACCCCCAAGCCCCGATCCAACCCGCGCACCGGCAAAATGCCCGCCAAGCCTCGCGTGCCCGACCCCCGCAACACGCGCATCAGCACGGTTTCGGCCTGGTCGTCGGCGGTGTGTCCGGTGGCGACGCGCGTCGCCTTGCCGGCGGCAACGAGCCCGGCTAAAAACCGGTAACGCCCGCGCCGCGCCGCCTGCTCGCGATCGGCAATGGCGCTCGGACTTTCAGCGCGACCCAGCATAAAAGGTAATGACAACGTGGACGCCAGCGCCCCGACCCATTCCGCATCGGCGCCCGAATCGGCCCGCCAGCCGTGGTCATAGTGGGCGACCGCGAGCTGCCAACCCTCCGCCTCGGCGCGCGAATGCAACAGCAGCAGCAGCGCCACCGAATCAGATCCGCCGGAAACAGCCACCGCGATCCGATCGCCCGGAGCCGCCATCTGGTGCAGGCGCATCCAGCGCACCATGCGTTCGGCGAGCGACGGCGAGCTCATGGCAGCATCGCGCGCAGGCCGGCTTCCACCGTCCAGCGCGGGGCAAATCTCACGCGCTCGCGCGCCGCGCTGATATCGGCGAGCGAATGCACAATGTCGCCCGCCCGCGCCGGTTCGAACCGCGGCGCGTGCACGCCCCCGCCGGCCAATTGCGCCAGCAGCCCCGCGATTTGCAACAGCGAAGTAGCTTCCCCACGGCCCACGTTGAAAACCTCGCCCGCGACGCCCCTCGCTTCGTGTGCCAGCAAGTTGGCGCGCGCGACGTCCTCGACGTACACGAAATCGCGCGTCTGCCGTCC
>JANWLQ010000153.1 GCA_025450725.1 Terriglobales bacterium | reverse complement strand
GCCTGGCTGGCGCTCTCGGTGAGGGCGATGGAGAAGGCGACATCGAGCAGTTCATCCGCCAAGTGCTGCGTTTGCGCCGAGAGCCCTCGCTCCTCGCTACTGTCGGCGAGCGCCGAAACCGTTCCCGAGGTGCTGAAAATGCGTTGATCCTCGCGCAGCGGCTCGAAAATCGCCGGTTGAATCCCCTGCCGCTGGTCAATGACCGCGCTCGACGTCGTTTTGCCGGTGTAGTGATATCCCACCGCGCAGATCACCGCCAGCGCGGCCAGCACCATCCAGCGCCAGTGCGAGGGATGCGTCACCCGCCCAGCATCTGCTCGAGAATCGAGCGAACTTCAATCGCCAAGATCGGCTTAACCAGGTAGCGGTCCACACCCGGGGGCACGTCCGGCCGGGGCATGCCGAAGGCGATGATCACCGCTTTTGGATTGTGATGGCGCACGGCGTGGATAACCGGACCTGTGGCGAGGCGATAACCGACGACCAGGGCGTCCACCTTGGCCCCGTGCTTGATCGCGGCCAGCGCTTCCGGCGCGCCGTCGTACTGTTTTACCTCGCCCATCTCGCTCAGGAGTTCCTGGACGAAGGGCTGGCGCATTGTGGAGGAGTCCACCAGCATGATGTTTCGTCTCATAATGGATACTTTTGGAGCGGGAGACGGGATTCGAACCCGCGACTTCGACCTTGGCAAGGTCGCACTCTACCACTGAGTTACTCCCGCTGGGGAGAACCTCAAATCTAGCATGGCTGGACCGCAAAAGAAAAGGGGCTCGGTGGCTTTTGGGCCACCAAGCCCCCTGTGCGCTAACGGGTTAACGGTTCCAACCCCGGTCCATGGGATAGGTGTCGGTAGTGATCAATAATTGTTTCCATGACCGCTTCGGCATCGGGAAAACGCGCGGAAAATGCTCTTCGGCAGCGTTCGAATTCCGGTTGAAAGCGGGTCACCAGTTCGCCCGCTCCGCGCGCCCGGGCGAGGGCATCGGGTTGATCGTGTTCCAGAAACAGTAATAGGTCGGCGATCAACAAACGGGCAAACCGCTCGGCTGGATTGCCGCCTTCGAGGCTGACCGGCAGGGCGGGCAATTGTGCCGGAGCTTCGGGTACCGCCGCCGCAACCACCGGCGCGCGCTTCAGCGCCGCGATGGCGAGATGCAGCAGCGAACGCCCCGTGACTTCGAGCAGCAGATCCAGTTCTTCTGCCGCTGCCTCCGCCGGCGGCATCGGCGCGCGCCAGGTGAACAATCCGACGATGGTGCCGCGCACTTGAATCGAGCGGGTCGCGGCGCCGAGAATGGCGGCCTGGTCCGAAATGGGGAAGCGCGCCGGCAGGTCGAGGCCGTGGCTATTCCAGACCGTGGCTTCTCCATTGCGGACAACCAGCAGCGCGCGCGCCGGGCCCACCAGCCGAGGGGTGAACTCAAACAGAATTTCGAAAACCTGATTGGGGTCGGTGGCGCGCAGCAGTTCCGCCAAAGCAGGCGCCAGCCCGGAGGGTGAGCGCGGCGCTAACGCGGCCGCGATGAGCTGCTGCAAACGCGGTTCGAGTTGAAGTTGAAACAGGCGCAGACGCTCGACCAGGAGCCGGTCCAGCAGCGGTTCCAGGGCCGAGCGGAGCTCGCTTTCCGAGAGAAGCACGAATGTTATACTAGCAATGTAAGGCTACCTAGGAGGGGGCGTCCCGGATTCGACGGGAGTGGATGAGATAGGGAGGCGTGCCGTGCACCATGCCCACGTAGTCGCATGGAAAACCACAATTGCCAATTCTAATCAACTGGCATACGCGGCCTAATTAGCTCGCGTCGTTCAACCTGGTTCGCCTGTAGGCCGGGCTTGGGCGTCATTCTTGCAGGCTGGCCGATCACCACCGCCTCGCGGTGATGGGCGAGAGCGGCGCGGGAGCAATCCCGAGTCGTAGGGGATAGCCGTTGGCGGGTCTTGTTCGTTCTGACCGCAGGCGGCGAGCACGATTGGAACGAAATACGCCCGTAGTTCTCCCCTTCGGCAACACTTTCGGACGTGGGTTCAACTCCCACCGCCTCCACCAATATAGATTCGGGACAGAAATCAACCTCTGTCATCGCGCCGCCATCGGCGCTCCGCATCGCCTTATGGGGTGGGGTGATGATTTCGCGCCCGCTTTTGGCAATGGTGGCATGGCATGGCACGCCCGCCCGCGCGTCGCTCGCCCGCGCGTCGATGATCAGCAGCAGGCAAATCACGAAGGTCAAGGTGGCAAGCAAATACCAAATTTGAGTTCGCTGCACGGGTGGCCCGCGTTTTGTTGCGCATTGGCACTGCGCCAAAATGGCGCGATAGTGTGCTCTCTGGGTGACTTCTCGCGCGACCGTCGCAGCGCCGATATAATGGGGCTGCCACTCGCCGCCCGTTTACCCAATGCATGAGGAAGGATACCCAAAACTATGCGCCGCACCGTGCGTCTACACTGCTTAGCCGCCATTACGCTTATCGGCCTCGCGGCTTGTAGCAATGCACAAAGTCCCGCTCCGGCAGCCAAGCCGGCATCCGGCTCGCCTGCTTCCACAAGCGCCCAGGCGAACGTCGCAAAGGCGGCAAGAGCGCCCGCAATGCCCCGGCGCCCTTCTGACGCAACAGTGCTTCCTGATGGCTTGGCTTATAAAATCCTGACGCCCGGTACCGGCACGCTCCACCCCAAGCTCAGCGACACGGTGACCGCAAATTACAGCCTGTGGAAGGCGGACGGCAGGTTCCTCGAGAGTACCTGCACTGCCGGCCCGTGCAAACCAGCAACCTTCCCGCTCGGCAAACTGATCCCCGGCTGGCAGGAGATGATCCCGATGATGACGGTGGGCGAAAAGGTGCAACTCTGGCTCACCTCGGACCTGGCCTACGGTGATCCGCCGCGCAAGCCCAATCGCCCTGCCGGCGCGCTGGTATTCGAGATCGAGCTCGTGGGTATTGGCAACCCCGCGCGGCAGCGAACCAAGTGAAGCTTTCGCCGAGTGCTTCCCTAAGCGGGGATGTCAATATGGGTGGGAGGACAACAATTGTTAGTGAGGCGAATCGGTGCCGTTTCGGGGTTTTGCATTGCGGTTCTTGCCGTCGCGATGGTAGCCCAACAGGACCTGTTCATTATTCAAAAAGGCGCTCTCGGACCAGTTTCTCTAGGGATGTCCGCGAAGGCGCTTGAGGCGTTATTCCCGGCCGACCGGCGCCGATTCATCGACCTGGAATTGGAGGGCGAAGCGTCGCCGGCCTTAGCGCTCACCCTGCCTAATTCGAAGGTCCGCGACGGCGTCACCGCGGAGTTGAGCGGGAGTCCAGATCAATACAGGGTTTTCAGGATTGATATCACCGATCCAAACGCGCGCACTGAGAAAGGAATCGGGGTCGACTCAACGATGGCCGAGGTACGTGCCGCATACGATGTCGGGAAGCCGATCTTCTTGGACGAGGGATGTTTCTGTTTTGAAGTCGAAGCGCTTCACGCATCGTTCCAACTGGACACGACTGGCCCGAATAGCACATTGATTTTTAAATTGCGCGACACAGATTCTGTCCCAGGGACGACAAAAATTCGCGGCATACTGCTTTGGTAGCCCGCACCGTGCACATCGGTTGAGCCGTGGCGAAACCTCCGGTCCTGAAGCCGCGTGACGTCGTAGCCCAGCTTGAGCGGTTGAGATTTAAGCAGATCAGGCAGCGCGGATCGCACAAACAGTTCAGGCACGCAGACGGACGGCGCGCGACCGTAGCCGCGCTGCGGCCCGCGCCAATCCGTTCACGCGGCGAAGATATTTCGCAGCTCGTGGGGCGGGACCGTTTCCAGTTGGTCGTAGGTGCACTGGCGGGGAGGCTTGTCAGGACGCCAGCGGCGGAATTGGGCCATGTGGCGGAAGCGGCCGTTTTGCATTTGCTCGTAGGCAACTTCCGCCACAAGTTCCGGACGCAATGGCTCCCAGCTCAGGTCCTTGCCCTGGCTCCAGCGGCTCTGGCCAATGGTCCCGTCATCCCAGGGGTGCCCGGGCTCCGCATTTTTTCGATAGGGTTGCAAGAAGCGCACCAAGCTCAGGCGCTTCGCCATCGGGAAGCTGCCGCACACGCCGACGTGGCGGAGATCGCCGCTTTCGTCGTAGAGACCGAGCATGAGCGAGCCCACCGCCGGCTGGTCGCCTTTGCGGTACCAGCGGAATCCCGCGACGACGCAGTCGCAGTCGCGCTGATGCTTCAGCTTGAACATCACTCGCTTGTCTGGCATGTAAGCGAGAGTGCCGTCTTTGGCAATCACGCCGTCGAGCCCCGCGCCTTCGAATCGCCGGAACCAATCGCGCGCCGTCCGCGCGTCGCGCGTCGCCGGCGTAAGGTGTATCGGCGGCCGTGTATTAGCCAGGAGGTCTTCCAACTCCTGACGGCGGCGCGTGAACGGCGCTTCGGTCAGATTCTCCGAACCACGGGCGAGCAAATCAAAAAACACAATTGAAGCCGGCGTGCGCTTCGCCAGGAGTGTCACCCGCGAGGCAGCTGGCTGCAACCGCAATTGCAGCGCATCGAAATCGAGCGCGCCCCGGCGCGCGATCACAATTTCGCCATCGAGCACGCACCTCCCAGGTATTTCAAGCACCGCTTCCGCCACTTCCGGGAAAAAACGATTGAGTGGCTTGCCCTCGCGGCTCTGCAGCAAGACATCGTCCCGATCGCGAAACACGACGGTGCGAAATCCGTCCCATTTCGGCTCGTAGCTCCAGTCCTTGCCTTCCGGAAGTTCCTCAACGCGCTTGGCCAGCATCGGCAAGATCGGCGGCTTCAGCGGCAACGGCATCGCTGAATTAGATGCACAGATCGACGGTTTACCTACCAGAGATCCCCGACGGTGAAGCCTTCTGGATAGGGATCGCTCGGGTCGAGGACGTAGTTGGCGAAGCCAGTGATCCAGCCCTGACCGCTGATGGTCGGCACCACGGCCGGGTAGGGGCCGATTTTCGCGGTGCGCAGGAGGCGGCCGGTGAATTTGGTGCCGATGACGCTGGCGTGAACAAAATCGCGTTCGAGCGGCAACTGGCCGCGGGCGTGCATGGTCGCCATCTTGGCGCAGGTTCCGGTGCCGCAAGGGGAGCGGTCGAGGATGCCGGTCAGGTGGCCGGTTGAGACCACCACGGCGTTGCGGCGATCAACACCAGCGATGTCGCTGGGGGCGGAGATTTGAGTAATCGTCGGGCCGGTGATGTCGTCGTTCTCGGGATGCTTTACTGGCAATTGCTCCCGCGCGGCCGCCAGAATCATCGCGCCGATGCGTACGAGCTCGCGTCCGTGCTCGGGCGCGATGGTCAGTCCGAGATCCCCCGCTTCGGCGATGACGTAAAACATGCCGCCCCAGGCGACGTCCACCTTGACCGTGCCGACGCCGGGGACGTCGAGCTTGGCGTCGAGATGCGCGGCGAAGGCGGGTACATTCTCAAACGTAACGCGCGTCGCCTTGCCGGCGCGCATCATGACCTCGACTTCGATCATTCCGGCCGGCGTCTCCAGGC
>JANWLQ010000152.1 GCA_025450725.1 Terriglobales bacterium | reverse complement strand
GCGTGGACCAGCCCGCGGGAACGGAGCTTTACCTGCCGATGGCGCAGGCGGAGTCGTACGGTGTCAACGCGGTGAACATCCTGCCGCGATCGCAGCGGCTCGGCGCGGTCGCGCAAATCAACGAGGTGCGCGGAGCGGTGCGGCAACTCGATCCGTCGCTGCCCTTGGCGAATGTGGCCGCTCTCGAAACCGTGATGGCGCGGTCCGAGGCGCGCCCGCGGATGCTGGCCTGGCTATTGTGGATATTTGCGGCGTTGGCGCTCATTTTGGCCGCCGTCGGCGTATACGGGATGATGAATCATCTGGTGTTGCAGCGGAGGCGGGAGTTCGGCGTGCGGATTGCGATCGGCGCGGAGCCACAGCAGGTGATGCGTGGCGTGCTCGGCCAGGGGTTCAGGCTAGCCTTGATTGGAGCGCTCATCGGTGCTGCGATGGCGTTGTTTGTGGGGCATTTGATGCGTGGCCTGCTGTTTGGCGTCGGCGCCGCCGATCCGCGCAGCCTGGGCGGTGCGGCGGCGCTGTTAATCGCGGTGGCGGTGGCGGCGTGCTGGCTGCCGGCATGGCGCGCGATGCGTACCGATCCCGTGGTGGTGCTCCGCGACGAGTAGATTCCGCGCCCACGCGTTTTAGCGCTGCGCCGCAGCCATCGATGGAATCGTAGAATTCATCGAAATCTTCGAAATCGTAGCTATCAGACCACCCCGGGGACAAGTCACTTCAATTCATTTCAATCCCCTCGCCCCGGCCAACATCCGTTACCGCTTGGTCGCGGTCCGTTTCCACACCAAGTTCGCAATCGCCGCGATCAGTTCCCGCGGCGCGATCGGTTTGGAAGCATGCGCCTGAAATCCGGCCTCGATGGCACGACGCGCGTCGGCCGACGCCGCGAACGCTGTGAGCGCGATGGCCGGCAGGATTTCAGCCGTCGTGCCGCCATCGCGTATCCGCTGGATAAGGTCGAATCCGTCCATCCCGGGCATGGCCAGATCGCTGACCAGTACCGTGATCGCGGCCCCCGGCCCGCTGCCCGCGCGGTGCACGATATCGAGCGCTTCGGCGACGCTGCCGGCGGCGGTGACCGCGGCGCCCGCGTTTGTGAGCGCCTTGGCCAGCATCCGCCTTGCGTCGGGCTCATCGTCCACCAGCAACACACGCACGCCCTCCAGGCGCATGGGCGCGGCTTCCAAGTCGCGTGCCGTTTCGAGTCTGGGCGCCGTGTCACGCCGCTCGTCATTGGTTGGCTCTTCCGTAAAAGCCTCCGCGGCGACGCCGCGAATCGGCAGCTCGACCGTGAAAGTCGCGCCCTTCCCCTTCCCCTCGCTGCGGGCATCAACCGTCCCGCCATGCAGTTCCACCAGGTGCTTAACGATCGCGAGGCCCAGGCCGAGTCCGCCTCTGCTGCGCCGCGAGCTGCCGTCGGCCTGCCGGAACCGGTCGAAAACGAAGGGCAGGAACTCCTCGGGAATGCCCTGGCCGGCGTCCCGGACCACAATGCGATTGACGCCGCCAATCGTCGCGAGCGTGACCTCGACTCTGCCGCCGGGCGGGGTGAACTTGATCGCGTTCGAGAGCAGGTTCCAGATCACCTGCTGCATGCGGCCGGGGTCGCAGAATGAATGGTTGGCTGCCGGATCGAGGCTGGCTTGGATCGCGATGTTCTTGCTCTCCGCCGCCGTGCGCACCACCTCGATCGCCGCCCGAACGATCTCCGCCAGGTCGCAGGGCTGGCTGCGCAGCGTCATCTTGCCGGCGGTAATCCGCGACACATCCATCACGTCGTCAATCAGCCGCGTCTGCAGCTTGCAGTTCCGCTCGATCACCTCCAGCCCCTCGCGGAAATCGGCCTCGCTGCAATCGCCGCTGCGCAGCAGGCTCGTCCAGCCCAGCATGGCATGCAAGGGGGTGCGCAATTCATGCGACAGATTCGCCAGGAACACGTCCTTGGTGCGGTTGGCGGCCTCGGCCGCGCGGCCCATCTTCTCGCGGGCTTCCGCCTCGACGTGTTCGGTGATGTCTTGCATCGCCAGCAGGATGCAATCGGCGGTGCCGCCCGCGCTCGTCAGCGGCCGCGCGTCGAGCACCAGCGAACGCCGCCGCTGGCCCGGAAATTCGTGCGTCATCTCGAAATCGTTGAACGCCTGATCGTCGGGAAGGACCTGGCGCAGCAGCCCGCGCAGGGGCGGAAGATCCCACGCGCCGCCGGCCAGCTCGAAAAGCGACTGCCCTTCGGTCAGCTCGGGCGTGCTCTCGATCATTTTGTAGAAGGCTTCGTTGGCGGTGTTCACCGTGAGGTCGGGGCGAAGCACCACCAGCGGGTCGCGCGCGGTCCGCAGAATCGCCTGCGCATAATTGTTGGCGGCTTCAATCACCTGCTGGCCGCGCTTCAGCGCGTCAATATCCACCAACATGATCACCACCCCGTCGATCCGGTTGTCGAGCGTCATATACGGACGCGCGCGCAGTGAATACCAGCGCCCCTCGCCGTCGCGCACCTCGCGCTCGCGGGCGCTCGCCGTCTCGACCACTTCCTCGAGCAGCGCGTCGAGATCCTGGCAGTCGAGGGTGTGGCGCAGGTTGCGGAATTGGCGGCCAACGTCGCTGGCCAGCAGGTTGAAGATCTTTTCGGCGCGTGGCGTGAAGCGCCGCACCGTAAAGTCGCGTCCCAGCAGCAGCAGCGGCATCTGCAGGCTGACCTGAATGTTGTTCAGGTCGGCGTTCAGGCGGCCCATCTCGTCGTTGCGGCTGGCCATCTCCTCGTTGACGGTGGTCAGCTCCTCGTTGCTCGATTCCAGCTCCTCCTTGCTGGTTTCGAGTTCTTCGTTGATGCTTTGCAGTTCCTCGTTGGCCGATTGCAGCTCCTCGGTCGAAGCTTGCAACTCCTCACGTGCCGCCTCGTGCTGTTCCTGCATCGATTGCAGGTAGTCGCGGGTTTCGGCCAGCTCCGACTCGAGCGCGCGTCGGCGGCGGGTTTCTTCGCGCTCTGGCAGCGCCTTGCTGGGCGCCGGGGCGGCCGCCCTGCGCCCCCCCCGCCCGCCGTGCTCGCCCTCCGGTTCGAAGAGCACCAGGTACGTCCGCTCCTTGACGTTGAGCAGCGGAATGACGTGCAGCGTTATGAACCGCGTCACTCCGTCCTGCTGCAGCGGCAGCCGCTCGCGCACAACCGGTTGGCCGTCGCGCCTGGCCTGCTGCAGCGCCGTCCGCAGCGGCAGCATCAAGCCCTCGCGCGCCATTTTCAACAAGTCGAAGTTGGCTCGGCCGGCCGGGAGCTCCAGAAAGGCCCCGGTGGCCCCGTGAAATTGCAGCACCTGGCCCGCCGCGTTCACCAGCACCCCCGGCGGCGCGAAACGCGTCAGCAGGATGCGGTCCGATTCGCGCTGCGCGTCAAGCGTGCCGTGCAAGGCGCCCGGCTGGCTCGCTGCCGGCGCCGCCCCCGCCGCCGCGTCCGCCGCTAAGTTCGACCCGGCGTTGGTCGCGGCCCTCGCCGCCGCGCTGGGACGCCGCCGCTTGCCGGCCAGCGCCGCCGGCGCAATCACGGCTGGCATCGGCAGGCGCCCTTCCGGCATCAGCGCGGACTTGCGCGCGTAGATCTTGCGCTTCTTGTCCACCGGCTCGAACAAGGCGCCGAACGGCCCCACCGATTCGCTCGCGCCCAGGAACAGAAAGCCGTCCGGCTTGAGGGCGTAATGAAAGGCCGGGATGATCTTCCGCTGCAGCCCGGCGTCGAGATAAATCAAGAGATTGCGGCAGCTGATCAAATCAAGGCGCGAAAACGGCGGATCGTTGAGCACGTTCTGCCGCGCAAACACCACCTGCTCGCGCACCGCCTTGTTCACCCGGTAGCCGCCCTCTTCCGCGACGAAAAATCGCCGCAGCCGCTGCGGCGAAACGTCCTGAATCGCCGCGTGGCTATACAACCCGCTGCGTGCTTTGCTCAGAAGCGCCTCGTTCAGATCGGTGGCGAAGATCTGCAGCTTGGGCACCGACCGGAACGTCTCGGCCGCCTCGGCGAAGACCATGGCGAGCGAATAGGCCTCCTGCCCGGTGGCGCAGCCCAGCGTCCAAATGCGCACCGGGTCGTCGCGCCGCCGGCGCTTGAGGATCGTGGGAAAGATCTTCAGTCGCAACACCTCGAAGGCGTCGGGGTTCCGGAAAAACCCGGTAACGCCGATCAGCAGGTCGGCGTAGAGACTGTCCAGCTCGGCCGCGTTGTACTTGAGGAACGCGGCGTACTGTTCCACCTTGTTGTGCCGGCCCAGCAGCATGCGGCGCGCAATGCGGCGTTGAATCGTGTTGGGCTTGTACAGCGAAAAGTCCACGCCGGCGTAGTTGCGCAGCAGCAGCATGACCTTCTTGAATCCGTCGCCGCTGCCGCGCGCCGCGGGCGCCTCCCCCGTCCGGCTGCCCGCGGCGTTTCCGTTCTGCGATCGAGATCGCGATGGCGATGGCGGTGGCGACGATGAAGGCGGCGCTTCCGGCGCGCCGTCGGCAAAGTAGGGGTGCCGCGCAATCCGCGCCAGCTCGATTCCAATGTCGTGCGGCGACAGGACGTAATCCACCACCCCCGCCGTGATTGCGCTGCGCGGCATCGAATCATAGCGTGCCGATTCATCCTGCGCGAACGTAATGCCGCCCTCGGCCTTGATCGCCTCCAGGCCTTGCGTGCCGTCCGTGCCTGTGCCGGAAAGCACGATGCCGATCGCCCGCTGCCCCTGGTCCTCCGCCAGCGACTCGAAAAATTGATCAATCGTGCGGTTGCCATGGCGCCGCAACGCGCGCCGCTGCAACTTCAAAACCCCGCCGGCCACCGCTAGGTTGGCCCCGGGTGGGATGACGTAGACGCAGTTGGCCTCGATGCGCGTGTCGTTTTCGGCCTCGCGTACCGGCATCGCCGTGGCGCGAGCCAGCAGTTGCGTCAGCGCACTGCCGTGGCTGGGGTCGAGATGCTGCACCAGCACAAACCCCATGCCGCTGTTCCCCGGCAGGCTCTTGAGTAATTCCGTGAAGGCCTCGAGCCCTCCCGCCGAGGCGCCTACGCCAACAATCGCGGCTCGGGACGGGTGGGCAGCCTTGCCTGCCGATGCGGCGGCCGATTTTCCACTCGCCCCGGGCTTCGCTTTCGCTAAAGCTTTAGCGGATCGCGCTTTGGATATTCGCCCACGATTACTGGCCACGCCACGGCACCCTCGTTACGCTGATCATCCTTCGACAATCCGGATTTAACTATTATACGTCCCCCCATCAACAAAGGCCCTAAGGCCCCAATGCCGTCCGCTAAGAAGAAAGGACGCTCACGATGAACGCTTACTCCGGCCTCGTCGCATCGTACCGGGAGTCCGCCTTCAACCCGAAACCGGTAGGCGCCGTCCGGCTGCCCCATACAGCCGTCGCACTTCGCAATAAATTGGATGACGCGTGGGAGAAATCGGTGATGAGCGGTTACTCCACCGAGGATGACAGCGCCGGCTTTGCCCTAGCCAACGATCCCAGGACCCGCGCCGCGCAATTACCGTTCAGCGAGTACGCGCTGCGGTCGCTCGGACCCAGAGCCTGGACCCGAAGGTGTTCGCCCCACTGCGCGCGTCTGGCAGCGCGACTCGCGTAGCGTCAGACCACCCTCTTCTCGGCTTCACTGCGCCCGCCGCCGACGTGACAGCGCGGACGTACTTCGCCGGGAAATATTTCAACATCCCGCTTCCCTATCCGCTCAGGGCCGGTCTGCCGGCAGGATTGGTCGCGCTGTGGCTGCTTGGCGTTGCGATCCTAACTCTGCGCGGCATGGGCGGATGGCTGTGGGCGTCCCGCCTGCCCCAACTCCATTCCCGGCCCGCGCCGCCGCCTTGGCAGCAGCGTTTCGAAACGCTGGCGCACCGCATGGGGCGGGCGCGGCTGGTGCGTTTTCTGATTTCGCCCGCCGTACCGGTGCCGGTGGTCGTCGGCTGGCTGCGCCCAGCCATCTTGATGCCCGTTGGCGCGCTGGCCGGCCTGCCGCCTGAGCAGCTTGAGGCGATTCTGGCCCATGAGCTGGCGCATGTTCTGCGTCAGGACTATCTGGTCAACCTGCTGCAAGGCGCCGCGGAAACATTGCTGTTTTACCATCCTGCGGTTTGGTGGATCTCCGGCCAGATCCGCGCCGAGCGCGAAAACTGTTGCGACGACCTCGCTGTCGCGGCGTCCGGCGACGCGCTGGTCTACGCCAATGCCTTGTTGGCGCTAGAGACGCGGCGGCCGGCTCGCCATCAGCCGCTCTTGGCGGCCACCGGCGGCGCGCTGATGCAGCGCATCGCCCGCCTGATTGCCCCGCCGCCTCGGGAGAGGCGCGCGGCACCGGCGTCGGCGCCTATCTTCGCCGCGCTAGTGGTAGCGATGGCGGCGACGGCTTCCCTCGCGGTGATGCATCGTGCCCAGGCGCAATCTGCGCCCCTGCCCCGGTTTGACGTCGCCTCGATCAAGCTCCATGAGCGCTCTCCTGGAATGCACACGAGTGGTATTAGTGTCCAGAACCATGGCCGGATGAATGCTGCCGGCGCCAGTTTGCAATGGCTCATCACCTCTGCCTACAACGTTCAGGACTACCAGCTCATCGGAGCTCCGGATTGGATGACCACACTTCGTTGGGATGTCGAAGCTCACGGCGACGCGAACGCGACGCCTGCCCAGGTTGAACTCATGCTGCGCGCGCTGATTGAGGATCGCTTTCAATTCCGATATCACCTCGAAACCCGTCAACTGCCGGTGTATGTATTGAAGGCGGGCAAGAACGGTCTGCGCCTACCGGCGCCCGATCCAGCGAAATGCAAAGGCCCCGATGGCGAGCCGGAGCACGCGCCGTTTTCGGTCATCCATCCATTGCCGACCAGCATGACTGTGATCGGATGCGCGGCGTCAATGAAGGATCTGATCGACATCCTCGAGATCTCCGTCCACCGCCCGGTAAGCGACCTGACCGGCGCCACGGGCCCCTTCGACTTCAATATGACGTTTGCCAACGAGAATCAATTGGCCGCCGCCTCCAATTCCGCAGCCGCCTCCGATCCGGCACCGTCACTCTCGACCGCCCTGTCCGAAACCCTGGGCCTCCGCCTCGAATCCACCAAGGGCCCAATCCAAGCCATGGTGATCGACCACATAGCCCGCCCCACCCCAAACTGATGCGCTCCCGCGCCGGTTCGAAGAGCACCAGGTGCGTCCGCTCCTTGACGCCGCTTTAGGCCAATCGGTGTAGGCTTAGGGCCGCGCCGGCGCGGCGGGCGCCCCTGCCGGATAAAACAGAATCTTCTGTGAGCTGTTGGCCACCGCCGCGGCGGACAAAAACACGAGCCGGGCAATCTTGGTCATTTTCGGATAGTTGAGCGTGGCGGCGATGTCGTTCTCGGTGTGGTAATCGGGCTGCAACCCCGTCTGAAACAGCACCTGGGGAATGTGCAAACCGGCGTACCAGTACTGATCCGACCGCGACCAGAGCGAGTCCGGATCCACCACATCCATTTTCTGGTCGAGCTTCAGCCCCTCGAATTGATTTTCACGGGCGACGATGGCGCCGAGCGCCGGATTGTAGCGCGTCCCCAGCACGTTGACCATATTGATGTTGCCGTCCGCCGGCGTGGGCCAGTTGGTGTCGTTCTCGTTGCGCCCGATCATGTCCATGTTCAGCGTGGCCACGGTCGTCGCCAGCGGGCGCAGCGGATGGTTCACATAGTAGTAGGAACCCACCAGCCCGCGCTCCTCGGCGGCGTAGACCATAAAGAGCACGCTGCGCCGGGGATGAACATGGCCCTGAACGAAGGCGGTGGCGATTTCCATTACCCCCGCCGTGCCCGAGGCGTTGTCGTCGGCGCCATGGTAAATGTGTCCGTTCACCGTACCCATGTGATCGTGATGCGCGGTAACGATGACGGTTTGTGCGCTGAGCGTCGGGTCCGAGCCCGGCAGCAGCGCGACCACATTGCGGTCGTTGTGGGTGGAGGTGTCGGTAAACGCCTTGCTCATGCAGGCGGTGGAATTCGGCACGACAAAACTGGCGGGATCGCCCGTTGCATCAATTTGCGCCTGGAGCTGATCCGTGGTTTTGCCGCTGGGCGCCAGCAACTGGTCGGCCGCTGCGCGAGTGACGGTGAAGATGGGCAGGTCCCACATCTGACCCTGCAGAGCGATGATGGGGCCCCCGCTGGCACGCGGAGAGCTGGGCGGAATCGGCTTGGTGCCGCGCGAGGGTCCGCCCTGCACCAGCAGAATTCCCGCCAGTCCATGCTTCCGCACCACCTCCAGCTTGCCCCAGTTGAACGCGTGATACGTGTCCCACTGGCCCATAAAACGGGAGTGCGGATCGTTTGCCGGCATGGCCCGAGGCGTATCCGAAGGGTAGTTTATTGAGCGATGCGAGACTGCAGGGCTAGGTCTGCAAAATTCGGAACGGCGGACCCCTGCGGGGAAGAGATACTCGGAAGAGGCGAGAATGGGGTCAGTGCTAGGAAGAGGTCGGGCGCGAAGCGCAGCGTATAGGGACTTACGTGAGCATTCGCGCCCGGCCGATGACGACGCAATGGCCCCGTTATCGCCTCGCCCCTTCCATGGCCTGGGGCTCGCGGTTGAGCACGAGCGCGATCTTGCCGGTGAAATCCTGCCCCGCGAAATCGTTGTAGTTGAACTCCGGAGCGTCCACCCCATAGCCCGCGAATGCCACCGGGCCGCACACCTGCGTGGGGCGGTCGCTCTGCCGCGACCAGCGAAAATCTTTGTTGAGGGCGTAGCTGTGCTGTACCCCGGCCACGGTCGCGGTGAGCGAGGTATGGGCGGGGTCAAGGGCGGCATAATCAAGCACCATATTTTGGAAATAGGTGCCGTGATCTCCCGCCGGCTGCAATCCCAGCCGCTCGAACCGCGCCGCGATAAAGTCGGTGGCGACATCGTCCCCGGGGCTGCCGGCGCTGCGCCCCTCCAGATCGTCAGAGGCCAAAAAAGTCACGTCGCTGCGCAGCGCGGCGGTCGAGATCAGCCGGCTGGCGCTGACTGCCGACGCCACCGCCGCCGGCGGAGCCGCCAGCAGCAGTCCGGTCATCGCCGCGGTCCCGAAACCAAGAGTAAGTTTC
>JANWLQ010000151.1 GCA_025450725.1 Terriglobales bacterium | reverse complement strand
CGAGCGCGACGGGGACCCCGCTAGCCCCTCCGCCGCGCTCGCCGATGCGTTAGCCGAAAGTTCCTCATCAGTGAGGAGGCGCGGGCGCCCGGCTTCGCCGCCCGCTTGCGGCGAGGGCGACGGTGGGGACCCCCCTAGCCCCTCCGCCGCGCTCGCCGTTGCGGTAGCCGGAAGTTCCTCATCCCCGCGGGTGCGGACCTTAGTCAGATAGGTGATGGAAGGCTGGAAGTTCATGGCGTCAAGCACTTTGTAGCCGCGTTCGCTGCGAGCGCGCATCATGGCCGATTCCGGATCGAGCGTGTTGCCGAAAACGATGGCCTGAGTCGGGCAGGTCTGCATGCAGGCGGTGACGATATCGCCGTCGCGGACCGGCAGGCCGCGCTCCTTGGCGCGGTAATGGCCATCGTGGATGCGCTGGGTGCAGAAATTGCACTTCTCCATGATGCCGCGCGTACGCACGGTGACGCTGGGGTTGAGCGCCAACTCCAGCGGAGAGGCGCGCACGGTGGAGTAGTTGTAGAAGTTGAACCGGCGTACCTTGTAGATGCAGTTGTTGGAGCAGAAACGGGTGCCGACGCAGCGGTTGTAGACCTGGACGTTGATGCCTTCGCTGTCGGTGATGGTGGCGATGACGGGGCAGACGCTCTCGCAGCCGGCGTTGCTGCACTGCTGGCAGAGCATGGGCTGGAGGGTGACGTCGGGATTCGATTCCTCGCCGGAGAAGTAGCGGTCAATGCGCAGCCAGGCCATTTCGCGTCCGCGCCAGACCTGGTCTTTGCCGACCACCGGTACGTTGTTCTCGGCATAGCAGGCGGCAACGCAGGCGTTGCAGCCGATGCAGGCGTTCATGTCAATGGTCATGCCCCAGCGATAGGTCGCGAAGGGGTGTTCGGTGGGGCCGCCGTTATCCCAGAGCGAGGTCTGGGGCTCGGCTTCGGGATTGCCGGCGCGGGGGTTGGCCTGGAGTTGCACCAGTGTGGTTTGATGGATGATGTTCTCGCCACGACCAGTTTCACCGGTGACTTGGTTGGCGCCAAAATCCATGTAGTTGTTTTCCTGCGGCGAGGCGATGAGATAACCGCCGGCGACGCGGGTGAAGCTCACCTTGGCGCCGGAGGCGGCGCCCAGCAGGAAGGCATTGACGCCGACGTCGGTTCCGATTTCACCGGCCGATTGCCGCCCGTATCCGACCGCAATCGACGCCACCGAGGGATGCACGCCCACCTGGACGTAGATGGGGGCGCGCAGGGTTTGTCCGTTGACGGAGACGTCGGCGACGGCGTAGCGGCCGTCGTCGTCCATCTCGAGCCCCAGGCGTTTGGCGGTGGAGGGGGCAATGACGAAGTAGTTGTCCCAGCAGGATTTCCAGACCGGGTTGGGGATTTCCTGCAGCAGCGCGTTGTTGGCCCAGGTGCCGTCGCCGAGGATCGGATTGACAGCGAGCGAGAGCTCAACGTCAGTGGCGCCGACGGCGGGGGCCGGGGCGCTGGGGGCGGCGAGCGCGCTGCTCTTGAAAGTGCGCGCGGCACCGGGCTGCAGGCGCTTGGGGTTGGGATCGAAGACGCCGGCCTGGAGAGCGCCGGTCCAGAAATCGTCGAAGCCGCCGGCCAAATTGTTCTTGGCGTAGATTTGTTCGCGCCAGTGATTGACGAGGTAATCGTGGAAGCTGATGGGCGCGTTGGGCGCGACCGGCGCGGCGGCGGGCGGCGCGGCGGCGGCGGTTGCCGCGGCGGCAGTGGCGCCAGCGGCGGCGGGCGCCTTGGCGGCGGGGGCGCCGGGTTTCGCAGCCGGTGCAGCCGGCGCGGCAGGCGCCGCGCAACCGGCGGTGCCGGCGGGCGTATTGGGGCCGCAGACAACGGTGGGCGCGGGCGGCGGCACCGGAGCGGGGGCGGGAAGCGGGGCGCGGAATCGGGCGCCGGTGGGGCTGAGATAGGCGAGATTCAGCAAAGAGTCTTCGAAACTGCGTCCGTTGAAGAGCGGTTCAATCGTCGGCTGCACCAGGCTATAGAGACCGGCCTGGGGTTCGGCATCGCCCCATGACTCGGCGCCATGCAGCGAGGGGAGCACGAAGTTGGCCAGCTGGGCGGTTTCGTTCATGCGATCGGCGATGACGACCACGTTGGGCACTTGCGCGAGCGCGGCGACAAAGCCGGCCGAGGCGGCCATGGTGTAGGCCGGGTTGGTGCCGTAGACGACGAGGGTGTCTACCTTGCCCGCCTTCATGTCGGCGACGAGCGCCAACATGGCGCGATCGGAACCTTGCGCCTGCAGGCTGGGGCTGGAGGTGGCGTCAATGGTTGCGCCTTCGTTGCCGAGCGCGGCGTTGATGAAGGTCACCACCGTTTCGAGCATGGCGGCATCCCTGGCGGGGACGGCCAGGCCGCCGCCGCAGACGATGCTCTTGCCCGGCTGCGAAACCAACTCGGCGGCGAGCGAAGCCAGGGCGCCGGCGCGGAGTCCGGCGGACTTTTCCACCGCATCGGGAGTGAAGGCGGCCAGGGCGCGGGTAACGCCGGCGTCGGAGGAAAACTTGGCGGCTTTTCCGCCGGCGACAATCTGACGGGCCAGGCCGAGCGCGACCGGCAGCAGTTGCGAGGGCGGGACAAGATAACGGCTGTCGGCGCTCATGCCGATTAGACTCAGGGCCGGTTCGAAGACGACAACGCGCGACATCTGATTGTTGCCGCGCATTTTGCGCTGGCGACCGAAGCCGACGGAGTTGCCCTGGGAGGCGACGTCGGCGCCGATGGGATCGGCACCGAAGCTAACCACCATCTCGGCGCGGTCGAAGAAGTATCGGGGCAGGGCGTTTCCGCCGTAAGCGGCCATTTGTGCGCCCAGCGCGACATCGGGGTTGATGGCGTCGTAGACGATATGGCGCGCCGGGTAGGCGGTGAGGAAATCGGCGAGGAGCGCGGTGCGCGCGGGACCGTGGATGGTTCCGGTCAGCAGCACGGCGCGGTTGCCGGCGCGGGTCAGCAGACCGGCAATCTGTTTGTCGGCATCGGCCCAACTGATGGGAGGCAGGGCTCGCTTGATGGGATGCAGATCGCTGCGCAGCGTCTCGCCGGTGTTCCAAACGTTGGTGGGGAGGTTGAGGTTGTAGTTGGGCTGGGCGGCGTTGCCAACCAATCCTTGCAGCGAAGTGACGCGCTGCAAACGTACCGGGGTGCGGAGGCGGTCGGGATCGTAAAGATTGAAGAGCGAGGCCTGTCCGCGGGCGCAGAGGCTGCCGCGGTTGAGGGGATGGAGGGGATTGCCCTCGACCTTGGTTGGGCGCCCTTCGTGGGTCTTGAGCAGGATGCCGCATCCGGCGGCGCACTCGGTGCAGGTGGAGGCGTAGTAGTTG
The DNA here is from genome assembly GCA_025450725.1 of Terriglobales bacterium. GTDB lineage: Bacteria > Acidobacteriota > Terriglobia > Terriglobales > SCQP01 > SCQP01. The sequence goes on along the minus strand of JANWLQ010000151.1, from coordinate 16,549 downwards.
GCGACGCCGGGGATGATCTCGGGCGGCTGTTGCGCGTAGGGAATGATGCGCTCGACCGGCTTGCGTTCGCAGGCAGTGGCGGCGAGGGCAAGTGCGCCGGTAGACCACTTGAGGAAGTCGCGGCGGCCGAACTTCAAGCCGCCCTTGGCCTGGGCCTCGAAGTACTCGGCGGGCTTGGAGTGGAACTCCTCGTTGCGCAGCCGCTCGACCTCGGCGGAGCCGTTGAGCTCCTCCATGGTGGTCCAAATTTTAGGGGATGCGTCCTTAGTTGTGGCAGACATTGCAGTCCTGGGGCGCATTGGCAGCGCGGTTGTGGAAGGTGGCGGGATCGCGATGGTACTTATCGTTGGGGGTGGGCAGGTAATCGTTGTTGCGATGGCAGTTCAGGCATTCCGCCATGGTCCATTGCTTGACCTGCTCGATTTGATCCATGTTCTGCACCGGGCCATGGCAGGTCTGGCACTGGATGCCGGCGGCGATGTGCCAGCGATGCTGGAAGTAGACGAACTGGGGCAGGTCGTAAACGCGGGTGAACTCGATCGGCTTTTTGGCGGCGTAGGCGGCGGCGACCAGCTTGATAGGCGCAGTGTTGGCGGCGACCACGGCGTGGCAGCCCATGCACACGTTGAGCGCCGGGATGGGCGCCAGGCGGGAGCGATCCACGCCGGCATGGCAGTACTGGCAGGGAATATGGTTATCGCCGGCGTGGAGTTTGTGGCTGAACGGAATCGGCTGCACCGGAGAATAGCCTACGTTCTCTCCCATGCCCAGCAGCTTCCAAGTGCCAAACCCCAACAGGACGATAGCGATCAGCGTCAGACGCCAATGTTCTCTCATGGTTCGCGCTCATCGGACACACGCAGTGCGGAGCAGGCTTGGAGAGCCAAGAACCGACTGGGCTGGCCTGATGTCACCGGATGCGAGAGGGAACGCGACTACGCGAACCGAATAATGAAAGGAATGAAGTGCCAACTGCTCGGACGATATAAATGCCGAAAAAAGGCGCCGTTCCCCTCCAACGCTTTCCGATCACTGCCAACAATCATCAAGGCTACGGATTTTGGCGGTGAGGGTCAAGAAAAAAATTACAAAAAAATGACGGCCCACGCGGCGGGATGGCCGACGGAGGCTCGCCTCCCTTCGCTCCAAACCGCCGCGACTCCGCGTTGCTACGTCGCTGTGGCCATCTCCGTGGAGATGGGATCGAAGGTGCGGCAAAATTCGATTCACGGCAGCGGGCCGCCCTTCGGAATTACGACCACCCCAGCGCGCAAAAGCCGCGCAGGGGGCCCCGGTACGACCACCCCAGCGCCCAGAAGCGGCGCTGGGGGCCCCGGTACGACCACCCCAGCGCCCAGAAGCGGCGCTGGGGGCCCCGGTACGCGGCCTTCCACCTCGATCTCCTCCCATGGAGGACTCGGTGGCTGCATGCGCGATGGCCGGGCGCAGGATGAATATCCGATTTCGCAGAAAGGTCCGGCTCCGACGACGATTCCCCTCATCGGAGCGCGCATCATTTCGTCCGCGGTGACGAAGCGGGCAGCCGTGATGCATTTCATTTGCTCTGCCGATACACAAGGACTATACTTCCGCGAAGTCTTTTAAGGAGCGGTTTGCCATGATGAACGTGCGCGTCGCGGGTGTATTAAGCGGGTTGGGAATGTTTCTGGCGGTGGCGGCGGCCCAGGCGCCGGGGCCGCTGGGGGATCTGCATTTCCGTTTTGTTGGCCCCCAGGGCAATCGCGACATTGCCGTCGTCGGCGTGCCGGGTGATCCACTGGTGGATTACTTTGGAGCCGCCGCGGGCGGCATCTGGAAGACGACGGATGGAGGCACGACATTCAAGCCGGTCTTCGACCAGGAGGACGTTTCGGCGGTCGGAGCGCTGGCCATCGCACCCTCGGCGACCAATGTTGTCTGGGCCGGGACAGGCGAGCCGTCGATTATCCGACAGGCGACCTCGCCCGGCGACGGCGTTTACAAATCGACCGACAGCGGTCTGCATTGGCAACACATGGGGCTGGAGCAGACCGGGCACATCGCCGGTATTGTCATTAATCCGCACGACCCGAACCAGGTTTTTGTGTGCGCGGTGGGCCAAGCGTATCGCGACAACCCAGAGCGCGGGGTCTTCCGCACCGACGATGGGGGCAAAAGCTGGGCGCAGGTGCTCAAGATCAACGACCAGACCGGCTGTTCCGGCCTCAGCATGGATGCGCACGACCCGGCCACCCTGTTTGCCGGCGCCTGGCAGTTGCTGATACGGCCCTGGGACGAACACAGCGGCGGCCCGGGCAGCGGGGTTTTCGTCACCCACGACGCGGGCACGACGTGGACGCGGCTGAGCGGGCACGGCCTGCCGCCGCAAGGCGCCGATGTGGGCAAAATTGCGGTGCGCGTGGCACCGAGCGACTCCAGCCGGGTGTACGCGCTACTGCAGTTGCCGCACGAACCCGCCTTTTATCGTTCCGAGGATTACGGCCGCACCTGGAAGTTGGTGAACCGCGATAACCGCCTAATCGGCCGCGCTCCCTATTTCACCAACTTCGATGTCGCGCCCGACAATGCCAACCTGATCTATTTCACGGCCATGGATTGGAGCATCTCGTTCGATGGCGGCGATACGTTGGCGGCCAATGTACAGCGCGCCGGGGGCGATCTGCATGAGGTTTGGATTGACCCGAAGAATCCAAACCGCATCATGACCGCGCACGACAGCGGCGGTTCCATCAGTCTCAACGGCGGGCGGAGCTGGCAACAGATCAAGCTGCCCATCGCGCAGATGTATCACGTGTATGCCGACAACCGCGTTCCCTACAATGTGTTGGGCAACCGGCAGGACGACGACGGCGAGGAGGGCCCGAGCCGGTCGTTGTTCAGCGCCGGATTTGGCGGGCGCGGCGGCGGCATTTCCTCCGCCGAGTGGCATGGCTATGCGGGGTGCGAGAGCGGCTTTGGGGTTCCCGACCCGGTGGATCCCGACAGTGTTTGGACCGGCTGCTACAACGGCGACCTGACCCGGGTGGACGAAAAAACCGGTCAAGCGCGCAACGTTTCGGTATGGCCCGAGGATTCGTATGGGGGCCCGCCCGCCGGGCTGCGCGACCGCTGGAACTGGACGTTCCCGATCGCCATATCCCCGCAGGACCACAATGAAGTTTTCGTGGGCAGCCAGTATGTTTATAAAACCGTGAACGCCGGCCAGAGTTGGACTCGAATCAGCCCCGACCTCACACTCAACGACAAGACGCATGAGCAGAACTCGGGCGGCGTGACCGGCGACAATCTGATGACCTTCACCTCCGAGACGCTTTCGAGCATTGCCCTTTCGCCGGTGCAAGCGGGCGTCATCTGGGCGGGCAGTTTCGACGGCGAGGTGAACGTTACCCAGGACGGCGGGAAGAGCTGGACCAACGTGACCAAGAACATTCCCGGCCTGCCGCCGTATGGCGAAATCACGATCGTCGAGCCGTCGCATTTTGCCGCCGGCACCGCCTACATCAGCGACGATCTTCTGATGATGGGAGACTACAACCCCTACGTCTACAAGACCACCGATTTCGGCAAGACATGGCAGAGCGTGGCGGGGGACCTGCCCCACAATCTATTCAGTTACGTGCATGTGGTGCGCGAGGATCCGGTGCGCAAAGGCATGCTTTACGCGGGCACGGAGAACGCGATTTATTTCAGCCTCGATGACGGCGGGCACTGGACGCGGTTGAAGAACAATCTGCCGGCAACGCCGATCTATTGGCTGACGATCCAGCCCCAGTTCCACGATTTGGTGGTCGCAACCTACGGCCGCGGGATCTGGATCGCAGACGACATTACGCCGTTGCGTAGTTGGGACAAGGTCGAGGGAGCGGGCGCGGCGGAGCTTTTCAAGCCCCGCGACGCCTACCGTTTCCGGCGTTCGGTGCTGCAACCCGAAAATGGCCCCAATCCCGTTGTGTCGGGTGAAAATGTGCCCTATGGCGCCGACCTAAATTATTTCCTGCCCACGGCGGCACACTCCGCCACCCTGACTATTCGCGGAAGCGACGGCGAGGTGATCCGCACGGTCAACGGTGGCGTGCATCCCGGCCTCAACCGGGCGTGGTGGGATCTGCGTTATGCGCCCCCGGCCGAGGCGCGCCTGCTGACGGCGCCTCCCGGCATGCCTTGGATAACGACGGGCCCGCAAGGCTGGCGGCCGGTGGTGGCGTGGGGCGGAAACGCCGGCTCGCCGCGGGTTGTCCCCGGCACGTATCGAGTGGAGCTTAGCGTTGATGGGAAGCTGGTGGGAACGCAGCCGCTCACCGTGCTTAAGGACCCGGCCGCTTCCGGCACGCAAGCCACGATGCAGACGCAGTTACGGTTTGCGCTGGCCATGCGCGGGGAAGTGAACGACGTGGTGGCCATGATCAACGGCGTCGAGAGCACTAAGCGGCAGTTGGAGGACGCGGTAGCGGTGCTCGAACAGCACCCGGGCGCGACGGCCGCCATTGCCAGCGACCATGCGCTCGAGGCCAAGTATGTGGCCATTGAGAGCCAGCTTTACAATACCAACCTGACCAGCGCCAGCATTGAGGAGTCGTTCGTTGATCCAGTGCAGCTCTACGCCAAGCTGTGCACGCTGGCCGCCGACTTTAATGGCACGGGGCGCTATGGAGGCGGCGCCGACCTCGGCCCCACCGACCAGGCAGTGGAACTCAATCAGCAACTGGTTCAGCAGATGAACGAACTGCGCGCGAATATCGCGGACCTCAACCGCACGGGCGGCGCCGCCTTTAACCAGCAATTGCACTCGCTTAACCTTGAGCTTGGCATTCAGTTTGCCGCGCCCCCGCCAGCCCAGAGCCCGAACCCGCGGTAATGCCTGATTGATTCGCTGAATTGCCTGGCCGAGAACGGGAACGACCAGGGCAATGCATCAGCCACTGTGGGTCGGGCGCCGGGGCCAGCTCCGAGGTTCGGTGAAGGCCACCGCCGCCGTGGGGCAGCGCTCAGACACTCGGTGCGGGCGGGGATCGCCGGATCAGCCGGGACGAAACTACCAGCGAGGTTCGCGGGGCTGGCGGACGTGGCCGCGGTAGTCGTCGCGGTTGTTACCGCGTCCGCCGCCACCGCCCTGGCCACCACCGCCGCCGCCGCCGGGGCGGGGACCGCCGTAGCCGCCGCCGCCGGAGCCGCGCTCGGGACGGGGGCGCGCTTCGTTGACGTTCAAAGTGCGTCCGGAGAGGGAGGAACCATTGGTGCCGCTGATGGCGCTTTCCGCCTCTTCGTCATTGTTCATTTCAATGAAGGCGAAGCCACGGGAGCGGCCGGTCTCGCGGTCCATCATGATGCTCACGCGGGCCACCGAACCGTAGTTCTGATAGAGCTCGCGCAGTTCGTCCTCAGTGGTGCTGAACGCCAAGTTGCCGACAAAAATACTCTTCAAACAGTAGTCTCCTGCGCCGCCCTATTTCCTGCCCTGGACGGTACGCGGTTTAAGAGTACAACGAATTGCAAGTGGTGGGTAGCGAGCCCGACACATCTCCCCCCAAAGGGGGCCCGGGGCCATGGTGGAGCAGGGGATAATGGGGGAAGAGCATCTGTATATGGCTGTGGCAACGGCAAAGCGAAAACTCACCTATGCTGATTTCGAGCGGATTCCCGAGGACGGGCAACGCCACGAAATCATCGATGGTGAACACTACGTGAGCCCGCCACCGAACCATTCCCATCAGGTAATCGCGGGCAACCTCCATTTGCTGCTCGGAAACCACGTGCGCGCGCATGCCCTTGGCGAGGTTTTGTTTGCGCCCTTCGCAGTGCGGCTCAGTGAACACGATGCCGTAGAGCCCGATCTGATGTTCATCGCCTCCGGACATCAACATTTAACGACAGAAAGGCATTTTGCGGGCGGGCCCGATCTGGTGATTGAAGTGCTTTCGCCGAGCACGCGGCGAAGGGATCAGAATCTGAAACGAAAGCGCTATGAACTATTTGGAGTGGGCGAGTATTGGATGATTGATCCGGTTGCGCAGACGGTAACTATTCTGCGCAGGAATCCGGAGTCGGCGCAGTTCGAGGACGTCGCGCAGCTTTCCACAGGCAGCTTCCGCACACCGCTGTTGCCGGGGTTGGAGATTCCCATCAGCGAGATTTTCCGTTCGTGAGCGGCCGGTGGCTCACACCGCGTTTTCAACCGCGGATCTGGGGGTCACTCGATTTGCGCGCCTGGTATCCGGAGCGCGGGGTAGAGGGCGAACCGATCGGCGAAGCCTGGCTGAGCGCGCCGGGGGCGCCGGTGCTGGTGAAGATGCTTTTCCCGCGCGACCGGCTGTCGGTGCAGGTGCATCCCGACGACGCCTATGCGGCGGCGCACGGACTGGGGCGGGGCAAGAGTGAAGCGTGGTATGTCATCGAAGCGGCGCCGGAGGCGCGGCTTGGCGTGGGGCTGGTCGCGGGCGCCACGGCGCGCGATGTGGAGAGCGCGTGCCGGGAAGGTCGCGGCGCCGAGATGCTCAACTGGATCACGGTGGCGCCGGGCGAGGTGATCAACATACCGGCGGGCACGGTGCATGCGATCGGCGGCGGGGTGGTGCTGCTCGAGGCGCAGCAGGATTCGGACAACACGTTCCGGCTTGACGATTACGGGCGCGGGCGGGAGCTGCATTTGGAGCACGGGCTGGCGGTGGCGCGGGCGACGACGGGCGGGGGGCGGGTGGCGCGCCCGGCAACCGGACCGATCTTGACGACGCCGTTCTTCACGTTAATAGAACATAGGATGGAAGCGGAGTGGCATATCGCTCCCGCGACGATGGATCGATGGTTCGCGGATATCGGCCGAAACAGCCCGCGGCGCGGGCATTTGCTGGACTTGCCCGCGGGCGCGAGCCGCGACGGCGAGGGCGCCACTACGCTGATCGAAATCCGATTGGGCACGGCATGATGGTTTCGAGCGGGTGGATGTGCGAAGATGGAAAGGTACCCATGAGTGCGCGTCCACAACAGAAGCTCGCTTCGCCGCCGGCGCTAGAGCGCCGGCCGCTCGATACCAACACATTGAAGAACTACTTGCGCCAGATGGTGATGGTGCGGGAGTTTGAGCGGCTGGGTGAGCGCGAATTCAAGAACGGACTGATTCGCGGCTACTACCACTCCTACGCCGGGCAGGAAGCGGTCGGAGTGGGCTTTCTCAATGCGCTGGACCTGAACCGCGACTACGTGGTGGACCATTACCGCGACCACGGCCACATGCTTCTGTGCGGCATGGATCCGAAGCGAATTTTCGCCGAGCTTTTCGGGAGAAGCGACGGGGTCTCGAAGGGCAAGGGCGGCAGCATGCACATGTACAGCCCGGAGAATCATTTCCTGGGCGGCGACGGGATCGTGGGCGGCGGCATCTCGGTCGCGACGGGCGTGGGACTGGCGCTCAAGCAACAGCGCAAGCAGGGTTTGTGCGTATGCTTTTTCGGCGACGGCGCGCTCGACACCGGCACGTTCCATGAATCACTGAACATGGCGAGCCTGTGGGGCGTACCGACGGTGTACATCTGCATTAACAATAAATACAGCATGGGCACGTCAGTGGAGCGGCACTCGAGTTTGCCGCGCCTGGTGGACCGGGCCCAGGGATACGGGATTTCCACCGAGCAGGTGGACGGCCAAGACGTGTGGGCGACGACCGAAGCGGCCGAGCGGATCTTCCGCAAGGTGCGCAACGAGCAGGTTCCCTACTTTGTCGAGGCGCTGACGTACCGCTACCAAGGGCACGGCATTCACGACAAAGCATTGAACTACCGGACGCTGGAGGAGGAAACGGCCTGGCACGAGCGCGACCCGCTGAAGCTGCTCACCGATTACCTGGTGGAAGAGAAGATCGCCAGCCGGGATCAGATCGAAGCCCTGCGCGCCGAGGTGGTGGGCGAGTTGGAGGCCAAGGTGGAAGCGGCCAAGCTCGGGTCGGAACCGCAGCCCGAAGAGCTGTTCCAAGACGTGACGTTATGATCGTAAAAAAAGCGATGCACGAGGCGCTGAACATGGCGCTTCGGGAAGAAATGGCGCGCGATGAGCGGGTGGTGCTGCTGGGCGAGGAGATCGGCCCGTACAACGGCGTGCACTATGTGACGCGCGGCCTTTACGCCGAGTTCGGCAAGGACCGGGTGATTGACACGCCGATTTCGGAGGAGAGTTTCGTCGGCGTCGGGGTGGGCATGGCGATCCTGGGGCAGCGCCCCGTGGTCGAGATGATGCGCATGGATTTCTCGCTGCGCGCGATGGACCAGATTTACAACCATATGGCGAAGATCCGCTATATGTCGGGCGGACGGCTGTCGGTGCCGATGGTGCTGCGCGGGCCGGAAGGTCCAGGACCGAACCCGGGGCTCACAGCCCAGCATGGCCAACAGTTATCGGTGTTGTTTGCGCATTGCCCGGGGCTGCGCGTGGTGACGCCCTCGAACCAGTACGACGCCAAGGGGATGCTCAAGGCGGCGATACGGTCGGACGATCCGGTGGTGTTTCTCGAACCCGGCCCGCTCAACAACAAGCAGGGCGATGTGGACGACGGCGAGTATGTGCTGCCGCTCGACCAGGCTGAAATCAAGCACTCCGGCAATGACGTGACCTTGATCGGCTATGGCGCGAGCGTGGCGCTGTGCCTGCAGGCGGCGCGCGATTTGGAGCGCGACGGATTGTCGGCGGAAGTGGTTGACATGCGGTCGCTGCGGCCGCTCGATATGGGGCCGGCGCTGGCGTCGCTGAAGAAGACCAACCGCGCCGTGGTGGTGGATTACGCCTGGCAGAGCTATGGGCCCTCAGCGGAAATTGTCAGCCGCATTATGAGTGAAGGCTTCTGGGATCTGGAAGTACCCGTGGCACGCGTTTGCGGCAAGGAAACGCCGCTGCCGTATGCCGCCAACCTCGAGGAACTGAGCAAGCCGACGGTTGAGGAAGTGGTCGAAGCGGCGAAAAAGCTGAAGCTATAGCAGCTTCGTGCGGCCTTCGGCTTCGAGTTTCGCGACCACTTTCGAGACATCCTGCGCTTTGGAACGCGGGACGATGAGCAAGGCGTCGGCGGTTTCCACCACAATCAAATCATGGACGCCGACGAGAGCGACGGTACGGCCCTCGACCTGGACGAAATTGTTGGCGGCGTCCACCTCGACCACCTGGCCGGCGGGACCGACGGTGCCGCCCTTGGGCGCGAGCTGGTCGTAAACGGCGGCCCAGCTACCGAGATCGTTCCAGCCCAGGTTGGGCGCGGGCACGCAAACTATATTGCGGCTACGTTCCATGACGGCATAATCCACCGAGATGTTTTCGCACTCCTGGTACCAGCGATCGAGAATGGCGGGCAGCTTCGAACGGGGCGCTTCGGCGATGCGGCGCAGGATCTCGGCGGTGGCGGGCAGGAACTCGGCCATGGCTTCGAGGATGCTGCTGGTGCGCCAGATGAAGATGCCGGCGTTCCAGAAGTAATTGCCGGAGTCAACGTATTCGCGGGCTTTGGCCAGCACCGGCTTTTCAGTGAAGCGCTCGACCCGGAGCGCGGCCGATTTGGTGCGCGGGTCCTGCGCGACCTCGATGTAGCCGTAGCCGGTCTCGGGGCGGGTGGGAGGAATGCCGAGAACCACGAGTTTGCCCGGCTTTTGCGCCTGGGCCACGGCGTTGCGGACGGCGGCGGTGAAGGCGTCGGGGTGATCGATATAAGCGTCGGCGGGAAACACGCCCATGGTGACGTCGCCGCGGGCGCGGAGGATGAGCTCGGCGCCGAGGCCAATGGCGGGGGCGGTGTTGCGCCCGAGCGGCTCGGCAATCACCTGCGCGGAGGGGATCTGGGGCGCCTGGCGGAGAATGGTGGGGCGCAGCTCACGGCTGGTGAGAATCCAGATATCCTCGGGCGAGGCCACCAACGGGCGCAATCGGTCGAGGGTCTGCTCGAGCATGGTGCGCTCGCCGACAATGGGCAATACTTGCTTGGCGGCGTTCTTGCGGCTGCGCGGCCAGAAGCGGGTGCCGCGTCCGCCAGCCAGAACTAACGCGCAGAATCTGGTGGGTTTGGCGGCGGTTGAGGGCACGAATGGCAGAATAGCAAGGCGGACGGCTGAAAAGCGAGGATAAAGATGGGGGGAAGAGCAGTTGCTCGTTGCTGGTTGCTAGTTGCTAGCGGGAGGGGTGCCAAAGACTATGCCCGTGCCCAACTACTGCTGTCGCTGCTCTCCGGAACGGTGGAACTGGGGGCGCTGGCATGGTTCTTCTTTAGCGGTGCGAGTTATTGGTTGGGTCTGCGGCTACCCCATGTCTGGACTTATTTCCTGGTTTTCGGTGCCGGATTTGAAGCCGTTTCGCTGGTCTTTGCCTGGCTGGGCCGAGCGATTGAGATCCGATTTGAAATGAATCGCCAGTCGCTGGCGAGCTGGGCGGTGGATCAACTCAAGGGGTTGGCGCTGACGGCTGGGCTGGGCCTGGGTGCGGTGGAACTTATCTACTGGCTCATGCGGACTTCACCCAACCATTGGTGGCTCTGGAGCTGGGGCGGGTTTGCGGTTTTCTTTGTGCTCATGGCGCAGATCGGGCCGGTTTTGTTGCTGCCGCTGTTTTTCAAGATGCGGCGCATGGGCGATGACGAGCCGATGTGCCAGCGCCTGTTCGCGACCTACGCCAAATTGCGCGCCACGAACCCCAGGTTGCCGCGTCTGCACGGCATATTCGAATGGAAGCTGGGGGAGAAAAGCGCCAAGGCCAACGCGGCGCTGACCGGCCTCGGCGGCACGCGACGGGTGATCATCAGCGATACCTTGCTCGAATCATCGCCGGTGGAGGAGATTGAAGCCGTCTTCATCCATGAACTCGGCCACCATGTTCACCATGACATCTGGCGCGGCCTCGGGTTTCAGACTGCGGTCAGTTTCGTTGAATTCTGGGTTGCGGCCTGGGTGCTGGGCGCGGTCTGCCCGAGGACGGGTATGCCGGTCTCTGGGGTGGCCAGCCTGCCACTGCTGATCCTGGTGTTCAGCCTGCTGTATCTGGGTTTGTTGCCGGCAAACAACGGCTTCGTTCGCGCCATGGAACGGCGGGCCGACGACTATTCGTTCCAGACGCTGGGCACGGCCGAGCCGCTGCTTGCCGGCCTGCAGCGGCTGGCGGAGAAGAACCTGGCCGAGGTCGCCCCGCCGCGATGGAAAGAGTTTCTGCTGTACTCGCATCCGTCGATCGCGACCCGAATTCGGCGCGGCCGGGCGTGGGAAGAGGCTAACGCCCGAACGTGATCAGGCCAATATTGGCCTGCAGGATGTCGTCGAAGGCAAAGGCAAGATGTCGTTTGTCGGGTGAGACGGAGAACAGGCTGCGGCCTTCGCCGCCCCAATAATCGAAGGGCTGGGGCAGGGTGAGTGGCAGTTTCGTCAATCCGCTACCGTCCCAGGCTACGGTCCAGAGCGTGGCTCGCAGGTTGGCGTGATCGGCCGCGATAAAGATCCGCCTATCGGGGCCGCGTTCGAAGGCATCGACCCAACCACGGAAGATCTGGCGGGGCGGATGCTGGAAATCGGTCACCCAAACGCCTGCCGCCGGGTCAGCATCGAACTGTGCGTGACGCAGGTATGCGGCCGAGGATTCATCCGGTGACCAGCGCGCCAGCACGATCGGCGGGCCTGGAGGCAGCGGGGGCAGGGCACGCAGTTGTCGAGCGCGCGGATCGAAGCGATTGAGGTGGGGGACGCCATTGTTGTCAAGCAACAATAGATCGCCATTCGAACCGACGTCCACGTGCCAGTCCGCGATCGGGGCAAGAAAATCGGAGGCGCCGCCGGCGGCGGACACGGTTCGTACCGCCCTTGCCGACACGCAAGCGTAGTAGATGCGCTGTCCATCTGGCGACCAACGCGGGAAAATGTTCTCACACGAATCTTTCACCAAAGGCGCCGCGCCGCTGCCATCGGCGTTCGCGGTCCAAATCTGCTCCAACTCTACCCCCTTGAGATTGGAGAAATATGTCAACCTCCGGCCATCGGGCGAGAACTGCGGCGCCAACTGGTCGCGGGCCGGGTCGGGAGTTAAAATCGTCGGCGTTTGTTCGTCGCCGTGAGTGAGGTCGACTTCAGCAATTTTGCTGCTGGTGCGGAAGGTGGCAAATGCCAGGCGAGTGCCATCGGATGATAAATCGAGCTCGGCGTCTTCGCCTTGCCCAGCGGTGACCTGCATGGGCTTGCCGTGGCCGTTGGCTGACGTGCGCCAGACGTTGAGGGCGCCACCTTGCGAAGAGGCGAAATAAATCGTGCTCCCATCTGGCGACCATGCCGGCGATAGGATCATGGAATGGAACGTCGGTGTCAGGGTTCGGGTTTTGCCATCGGCCAAGTTGATGACGGCCAGCGTCCCGTATGGTCCTTCGGCGGCTCGCACGAACGCCAACGCGCGCCCATCCGGGGAAAATCGCGGCTCGGCATCGTGGCCGAAACCACGGTCGGTAGGCGGGGCCAATAACCGCGAGGCAGTGCCATCGGGTTGGCTGGTCCAGAGTGCGCCGGTCGAAGGCTTGTAGTAGGCTAAGGTTTTTCCATCTGGCGACCAGGCCGGGTCGGCGGCATCGCGCAACAACAGGCGCGGCTCGCCGCCGAGGGCCGCGACCTCCCAGATATCCCATAGGCCGCTTTCGTTGAGCGCGGCATAGGCCAACTCGGCACCGTCGGTCGACCACGCCGGGTGGGCTTTGGCCTCGATGCCTTTGGTGATCTGGATCAGGTTGCCGCCGCCGAGCAGGGTGACGTAAACGTTGTACGCCCCATCGCGATTGGAAACGAACGCGACTGACCGCCCATCGGGGGAGAGGGCCGGCTGGCGCTGCACTCCGGCAAACGCGGTCACGGCGCGAAAGCGCATCGGCGCCGGGGCGGGAACCCGCGACAGCCACCAGCCCGAGGCGAGCGCCACCAAGCCCACGGCACCGATCACGGCTAAACCGGTACCCGGTCGCAATCGGCGGTCAGTCGCGGCAGGCCCGGGCGCCGGTCCGTGTCCTATTTGTTCAAGAGCCAAACGCGCGTCGCCCATCGACTGTTGCCGTTGACGCACATCCTTGCGCAGGCACCGTTGCAATAGATCGCGTGCGGATGCCGGCAAGGTGGCCGGCAGCCGGGTCCAATCCGGCTCGGCGTGGATTACGTTGGCCAGCACATCGGTGGTGGTCTCGCCGTCGAACGCTCGCTGGCCGGTCAGCATTTCATAGAACACAGCGCCGAAGGCCCAGATGTCAGCCCGGCGATCGACCGGTTTGCCCCGCGCTTGTTCCGGTGCCATGTAGGCAGCGGTGCCGAGGATGGCGCCATTGATCGTGGCGACAGCGCTGAGCGTCGGCGAATTGGCTAGATCCACCGACGAGCGATCCATCGCCAGGGCTTTGGCCAAGCCGAAATCGAGCACCTTGATTTCATCGCCCGGCGTTAACTTAATATTCGCCGGCTTCAGATCGCGATGGATGACCCCGTTTTCGTGGGCGAACTCCAGCGCCTCGGCCAACTGCCGCGCCCAGGCCAGCGCCTCGGCCACCGGCACAGCGCCAGGACGCAACCGCTCGGCCAGCGTTTCGCCTTCAACCAGCTCCATGACCAGCGCCGGCTGTGCCGCATCATCCTCGAAGCCGTACACGGCGGCAATATGGACGTGGTGCAGGCTCGCCAGCAACTGCGCCTCGCGCCTGAAGCGCTGGAGTGCGCCCTCATCCTGCGCCAGGCGCGGGGGCAGGACCTTGAGCGCGACTTCACGCTTCAGCCGTGGGTCATGGGCGCGGTAAACTTCGCCCATGCCTCCGGCACCCAGGGGCGCGCCGATTTCATAATTGCCGAGCGTGCTTCCGGGGGTTAGCGCCATACCCGGCGATTATCCCAGATGTCGCTCACTCTGTCCCTAATATTGGGTCAACCACGAGCAAACCTGGGAGGCGGGTAAAGTTTCGGTCGTGAGTCCAAATTTCAGATGCGCCGCGCGCCTGTACGATCAACGCGATTTGGAGGTCAAATGCCTCCACCCCTCGAATTCCAACCCGTTGCGCTGTTTCGCGCCAGATTTCGACAATGCCTGGCTGGGGCAGCCAAACTTGGGCGCCGGCGGCTTGCAGTTGTTCGATGAATTGGGCGGCGGCCGCGGCCGCTTCGGCGTTTCCCCTGCGGGTCACGATGCTCCAGAACTCCACCATTGAGGGCAGCGCAATGCCCCATCCCTGCGGCGATTGCGCGGCGCGATTGAGCGCCACCTGCGCGGCCTGGCGTTGCGGCGAAGCCGGGTTGTGAGCGTAGACCAGGAGGTTGGTGTCGATCGCAATCACGAACGCTCGCGCTCAAACCATTCCCACATACTCTTGCGGCTGGCAATGTCAACCTCAGGCGGAAGGCTGAGCGGCGCGGGTGCGGTGATCCATTGAATAGGCGGCACGGCTGTGTGGGGCGGCGGCACGAGTTGGCCCCGCAAGCCATTCTCGATCAGCGATCGCAAGCTGACGCCGCGCTCAATTGCGGCGATTTTCGCCTGCCGCAGGAGCTGATCGTCTATCTCTACCGTCGTTTTCATACCACCTATATTACCATAAAACCAGCTTTCCTACTTTATGGTTGCCAAGGTAAGCAACTCGCCGGCGCTGAAGCCGCCGTGGTCGTGCAACCACATGTACTCGTCCAGCAGCGTGCAATCGAAGATGCCAGGGTCGTCGGTGCTGAGTGCGATTTGTATGCCACGTTTGTAGAAAATATGTGCTGGATGAACGAGTTGCGATGACCAAGAGCCGGTTTTGATGTTCGACGTGGGGCAGATATCGAGCACAACGTGGCTTTCGGCCAAGGCGTCGAGGAGTTTAGGATCGTCAACGGAGTGCAGGCCATGCCCTATGCGGTCTGGTTTGAGGAGGTTGAGCGTGTCCCAGACCGACTGTGGTCCGCAGGTTTCACCTGCATGGGCGGTGGTTAACAACCCATGGGCACGTGCGCGCTGGAATTGACGGGTAAACCAAGTGGCTGGGCCCAGGGCTTCGTCCCCACCGATGCCGATTCCGACGATTGAATCTGACGTTTGTAGTTGTATGGCGCAGTCTAGGACGCGGTCGAGTGCCTCGGCGCCGAACTGGCGGACGGAATCGAAAACCCAGGCGAGCCGGACACCTGTGGCGGCTTCGGCCTCGAGCCTGGCGTTTTCGACGGCGTGAAAGTACGTGAAGGGATTGAGTTGACGCCAGATAATGATTCCGACGGAAAGAAAGACCTCGGCGTAGGCGACACCTTGAGCTTTTAAGTCCCAAGCGAGTGACTTGACAACTTCGGCATAATCATCCGGACCAACCATCAACAAACTGGCTGTCTTGATGGCGTGAATGAAGCCGTGAAAGTCAGAGAACGAGTAAAGTCGTCTGCAATCAGCAAGTGATAGTAGTCCGTGAAGACGTGAATGATCTTGGTGCTTTTGGGCAAGGCGCCAAACTGTCTCGGGCCTGAGGCTGCCTTCAAGGTGCAGATGGAGCTCGGCCTTGGGAATTTCGAGAAGTTTTTTCCTAAGTTCCTGGGTCATGAAAGGTGCGCCAGGAAGCTGGCGACCTCGGCAGGCGAATTGTACAGGTGCGGAGCGATGCGGACGCAGCCGTTGCGGGCGGCGCAGACAATTTTGTGGGTCAGGAGCCGTTTGACCAGCTCTTCCGCTGTGTGGCGGGGATGGCGGAATGAGGTGATGCCGCTGCGGTGGTGGCGAACGAAATTGCCGCCCACAATATTACATTCGTAGGACTGTAAGCCTTTTATCAGGCTATCGCCGAGATCGAGAACATGTTGGGCAATTGCATCGACGCCTATTTCCAGCAAAAGGTCGACAGCGGCACCAAGACCGATCAGTCCGACTGTGTTGTAGGTACCACACTCGAAACGACGGGCATCCGCGTGCCAAGGTAAAGGACCTGGAGTGGAGGCGGCATGGACCGGGGCGGTGAAGTCCTCCCAGTTGGAAACCGAAAGCCAGCCGACCTCACGGGGGGTGAGCTGGTCGAGTACCGACTCATCTATAAACGCAAAGCCGGCGCCTTCGGGCCCGGTCAGCCATTTGTGCCCGTCTGCGGCCAAGAAATGAATTTGGCACTGTTTGACGTTTAAGGGAAACGCCCCCAAGCCCTGGATGGCGTCCACCAAAAGGAGGGTTCCGGTCTCATGACAAATCTGGCCGATGGCGGCCAGGTCGGCGCGGACTCCGGAGAGGTACTGCACAAAGCTGATCGAAAGCAGGCGAGCGCCGCGGCAGGCTTTGCGGACGCGGTCGAGGTCGGCGAGGTCGGCTTCAGGCAGCAGATCAACCTGCACGCCGCGATCGCGGAGCGCCAGCCAGGGATATAGGTTGGCGGGGAATTCACACTCGAAGGTGACGACCCGATCGCCAGGGCGCCAGTCGAGTCCCTGGGCGACGAGGCCCAGGCCGGCGGAGGTGTTTTTGGCGAAGGCGATTTCGGCCGACGAGGCACCGACCAAGCGGGCGAGGGAGGCCCGAGTGCGGTCGAGGGCCGCGATCCAGCGCTGCCACTCGAAGGCACCGGACTCATTTAGCTCGGCGAGGG
>JANWLQ010000150.1 GCA_025450725.1 Terriglobales bacterium | reverse complement strand
CGTCGTCAAAATCGAAACCGATCTCAACGGCCAAATGAACGCTCAGTTGGTCGAAAATCAGGCGGTTTCGCGGCAAGTCAAAGCGCGGCCGACTCACGGGCGCGGCGGCTTCCCTAATGTCCATCCGTCCCTTGGCAATTGAGAGGAGTCGCAGTCCAGCCACTTGAGCCGACAGCGCAGCGCAAAACGCAACCACGATGGCCGCTACCCTCACCGGCGATTTCGCCACCTCCAAGCCTGGAGGATACACCAGATTTGGGATTGTCAAGATATTGTTGTTATGATCTTGCACATTGTGCGTCTCCACATTGCAGTGCTAGAGAAAAGCACCCGACTGGCGCACTGGCGACGGCTACCCGGCGCAATGATTTTGATCACGGCATTGTGGTCACAGGGCGTACCGGCAGCCGCGCCTGCCATCTCGCGAGCAGCCCGCGAAGCGTCTGAAGCGCAGTTCACTGCTGCGCGTGCCCTCATGGCAGCCGTCTCGACCATTTCCAAGCCCGAATATTTTCTTTATCTGGGACACGAAGAGACGGAGGCGGGTTTTGTACAGACGGCTAACTCGGATTTTGAGCGGGCATTCCAATTCGCCCTCGTCATGCCCGGGCAAGGACTGGCACCGGAAATCAAGAGCGAGGTCGAGCCAGGCGCAATTTCGGGTTTGATTGAGAATGGCGATTTGGGCGACGCAGCGAGACGTGGGCTCCTCGCCGACAGCGGGCGAGACGAGATTGTGGCGGCGATCATTGGCGCGCAGCTCGATCAATCGGCATTCATGGATGCTTGGAAGAGTTGGGATGCCATGGGCACTGTCAGCTGGCCTTTTTCGTTTGAAGCTGCCCGAAAGCTCCTATTGGGCAATGGAGGCGACGCGGCGCGCAAGCGCGGGCTTTGGACCACCGGAATTAATCTAGTGGCATCCGTCGCAAGTGAACAGGCGGCGGAAATGGCGATGGATTTTCTCGAAGCCGCGCCCAAGGGATCTGAATACTCAAAGTCGGCCAGTGACGCTGCCCGGACATTGCTGAAACGCATTCCCGCGCTGCGATTGGCAGCGTGGGAGGAGAATGAACTCTCGCAGCGCGCGCGCACACTCATTGTGAGAGTCGACCCCGGTTTCGACCTGCCCCCACCACCCGCGCTGCAGCCCCGCAGCAATGCGGTAGTGACGACGCCACAGCCGCAGCGGTCTCCAGCCTCAGACCTCACACCGTTCAATGCCGCCGAGACGGAACAGATGGAACTGCGGTTTAATGGCGCAGTCACCTTCCGCGGCACACAGCCGCCGTCACATCCCGAACGCTTGATTACGCAGGCCATGACCAACCTCGCCCCGTCGTTTACGGCGCGCTGGGCGCTGCGCTACTACTGCCTCGGATACGCCGACGATTACCGAGCTTTGTTGGTCGAGGCCTTGAACGCCATTGACATGCAAGCCGCGACGCTCCGGGCGCCCGACGTGATCGATTACGACGGTGCGCCGTTTTGGGTCTACGGCATCACGGCGCAAATCGATTTTCCGTTGGCTCAAGCCCGCGCCGAGGCGCTTCCGCCGGGCTGGTTCAAGCCGCTGGCGCTGGCGCACGTAGCTCGTTTCGCAGCGGCGGCAGCTAAGAACCGACCGGAAAATTGCCAGGCTTTGCTCCATTAAGGCAGCAGACGGGCCAGCGCGGCGAGGGCGGCGGTTTCGCAGCGCAGAATGCGCGGCCCTAAACTCACCGGCTGCCAGCACGCCGCCTGGGCGGCGGCGGATTCGGCGCCGGTGAATCCGCCTTCCGGGCCGGCAAGCAGTCGCGTGGATGGTTGGCCGGGGGCGAGCATGGTCGTGGTCTCCGGGTCTTCCGACAACAGCAGGCTGCGGCCGGGGAACGGCCGCGCCAGTACCGCCGCCAGCCCACAGGGCGGGAGGAGTTCGGGAAGCTCAGCGCGCCGGGATTGCTGCGCGGCGTCGAACATAATTTGCCGCCAGCGCGGCAGCCGCTTTTCGGCCGCCGCCACCAGTTTCGGTTCGCTGCGTTCGGCCGCGACCAGTTGAATGCGCGACACGCCCAGTTCGGTCGCCTTCTCGAGCATCCACTCCAGGCGATCGAATTTGAATACTGCGGCGTTGAGTTCGATCCCGGCCGATGGCGGCGGCGGCGGCAGCTCCTCGATCAGGTCGAAGCCGACACGGTCTTTTTGAACCGCAACCACCTGGGCTAAATAGGCCCTGCCCGCAAACGCCAGCTCGTATTGCTGACCCACCTGGGCGCGCAGAACCCGGGCGAGGTGCGCGGCGTTCGCGCCCTCGACCCAGGCCTGATTTCCGTCCACGCTATCGGCAAAGAAGCGGCGTCGCACGGATGGTTAGATGTCGTAGTAAAGCTGGAACTCGTAGGGATGGGGGCGCAGGCGCACCGCATCCACTTCGTGCTTGCGCTTGTAGTCAATCCAGGTGTGGATGACGTCCTCGCTGAAGACCTCGCCCTTGAGGAGGAATTCGTGGTCTTCTTCGAGCGCGTCGAGCGCGTCCTCGAGGGAGCCGGGAAGCGAGGGAACGTTCTTCAGCTCCTCCGGGCTCAGGTCGTAAATGTCGCGGTCGAGCGGCTCGCCGGGCGAGAGCCGGTTCTCGATGCCGTCCATGCCGGCGAGCAGGAGCGCGGAGAAGCAGAGGTAGGGATTGGCGCTGGGGTCGGGCGGACGGAACTCGATGCGCTTGGCTTTCGGCGATGACGAGTACATGGGTATGCGCACCGCCGCCGAACGGTTGCGCCGCGAGTAGGCCAGGTTCACCGGGGCCTCGTAACCGGGCACCAGGCGTTTGTAGCTGTTGGTGGTCGGCGCCATGATGGCGGCCAGCGCCGGCGCGTGCTTGAGCAGGCCGCCGATGTAGTTCAGCGCCATGGGCGAGAGGCCGGCATAGCCGTCGCCGGCGAAGAGCGGCTTGCCGCCCTTCCACAACGACTGGTGGACGTGCATGCCGCTGCCGTTGTCGCCGAAGATGGGCTTGGGCATGAACGTCACCGTCTTGCCGTACTCGTTGGCGACATTGCGGACGATGTACTTGAACTCGAGCATGTGATCGGCCGAGGTCACGAGGGTGTCGTACTTGATATCAATTTCAGCCTGGCCGCCGGAGGCGACTTCGTGATGATGACATTCGACGTGCAAGCCAGCCGCTTGCATCTGCATCACCATCTCGGTGCGCAGATCCTGGTAATGATCGGTGGGGGGCACGGGGAAGTAGCCTTCCTTGACGCGGGGCCGATAGCCGAGGTTGCTGTCTTCGCGGCCGGAGTTCCAGCGGCCCTCTTCGGCGTCAATGAAGTAGAAGCCATGCTGCTCGCGCTGGTCGAAGCGAATGTTGTCGAAAATGAAGAACTCGGCCTCGGCGCCGAAGAAGGCCTGGTCGGCGATACCGGTCGAGGCCAGGTAGGCTTCCGCCTTCTGCGCGATGTAGCGGGGGTCGCGGTCGTATTTCTGGCGGGTCAGCGGGTCGGAGATCGTTCCGATCAGCACCAGCGTGGGCACGGCGCAGAAGGGATCGAGCATGTACCAGGCCGAGTCGGGCGTGAGCAGCATGTCGCTCTCGTGGATCGCCGCCCAGCCGCGGATGCTGGATCCATCCATACCGAAGCCATCTTCGAAAGAGCTTTCGGTGAGCTGGCCGATAGGGAAGGAGATGTGATGCCACAGACCGGGCAAATCGGTGAAGCGGACATCGACAATTTTCACTTCGTTCTTTTTGCAAAAATCGAGAATCTCTTTGGGCGATGGCATGGGGGCGGCTCTCCTTTGGATCAGTTAGACTGGGTTGGCGCAATCGAACAGGCACTCAGGCTAGCAAGGCCGGAGGCGAGACTCCAATCAATAGTTTTTATTGCGGTTATGGATTTTGACCAACTTAATGCGTTCCTTGAAGTAGCGCGACTCAACTCCTTCTCGCGGGCGGCGATTCAGTGTTTCCGTACGCAACCGGCGATCAGCGCGCAAATCCGGTTACTGGAGGAAGAAGTGGGCGCGCGGCTGTTTGACCGGAGCGGCGGCAAGGTGGCGCTGACCGAAGCGGGGAAGGTTTGGCAGGCTTATGCGCGCGACCTGTTGCGGGTTAAGCAGGAGGGCGTGCAGGCGGTGGGCGATCTCGACCACACGCCGCGGGGCGAGCTGTTGATCGCAGCGAACGAGGGGAGTTGTTTGCACGTGCTGCCGGGGGTGTTTGCCGAATTCATGCGCCAGCACGCGGCGGTGCAGGTGCGGATCCGGCGCGGCGAGCACACCGAGATACTGGAGCAGGTGCTGGAGAACCGCGCCGATTTCGGCGTGGTGTCGCTGCCGGTGCGCGATGCGCGCCTGAAAGTGGTGCCGTTGCACCGTGACCAGATCATGATCGCGGTTGCGCCCGGCCACGCGCTGGCGCGCGGGGGCGGGGCGGTGAGCGCGGCGGAGCTTGCCGGGCACGGACTACTGCTGCCGCGCTCGGGGCAAACCCGCGAGGCGATTGAGGCGCTGCTGGCGCCCGGAGGCGAGCGCTTGCCGGTGGCGATGGAACTGGACAGCACGGAACTGCTCAAAGGGTTCGCGGCGGCAGGACTGGGCATTGCCTTTGTGCCGCGGACGCTGGCGGCGGCCGAGGCGCGGGCGGGGGAGCTGGTGCTGCTGGAGCTGTCGGACCGCAAGCTGTACCGGGACCTTGGGCTTATCTTCCGGCGCGACCGGGCGCTGGGGCGGGCGGCACTGGCGTTTATTGACATCGCCGTGCGCACGAGCAACTTCGACGGTCAGTCGTAAAGACTCGCGATCAAGGCGCTGTGGCGCGCTTCAACGGCGCGGCGGCGGACCTTGACGGTGGGCGTGAGCTCGCCCGACTCGACGGTAAACTCCTGGGCCAGGAGAGCGAACTTTTTGATGGTCTCGAAGCGGGCGAGAGTGGCGTTCACCTCGTCAAGGGCTTGCTGGAAGAGGGCGCGCACAGCGGCGTTGGCGCAGGCGGCGGCGCGGTCGTCGCAGGTGAGGCCGCGGCGGGCGACCTCGGGCCATTGTGGGACGAGAAGCGCGACGGCGTAGTTGCGTCCATCGCCGATGACGACGGCTTCGGCGATCAGCGCCGAGCGCTTGAGCAGCGCCTCGATTGGCTGCGGGGCGATGAATTTGCCGCCCGAGGTTTTGATTAAATCCTTCTTGCGATCGGTGATGTAGAGAAAGCCGTCTTTATCCTGATGACCGATGTCGCCGGTCTGAAACCAGCCGTCGCGGAGCGCCGCCGCCGATTCCTGGGGAAGGTTCCAGTAGCCGCTGAACACCGAGGGGCCGCGCACTTGCAACTCGCCATCCTCGGCGACGCGCACCTCGACGTTGGGCAGGGGCTGGCCAACCGAACCCAGCCGCCGCTTACCGGGGCGATTCAGGGCGATGACCGGCGAGGTTTCGCTGAGTCCGTAACCCTCGTCCACGACGACGCTCATGGCGAGCATAAATTCAGCCACGTCGCGGCCCAGCGGCGCGCCGCCGCTGATGCATTTGGTCAGCGCGCCGCCCATGCGGTCGCGCAGCTTGCGCCATACCAGGCGGTGGGCGATGTGGGCGCGCCAGCGGAGACGACGCGGCGGCCGGGTGCCGGCCAGGCGGTGGGGCGCGAGTTCCCTACCCACGAGTTGCGACCAGGCGAAAATGCGCCGCGCCAGGGCGGGCTTGGCGGCGGCCTGGGCGCGCACGCCGGCGGCGATTTTTTCGTAGAGACGGGGCACCGAAACCAGCACGGTGGGGCGGACCTCGATCAGGTTGGCGGCGACCGCTTCCATGCTCTCGGCAAAATAAGTCGTCGCGTCGTAGAGCATGTCGACATAAGCGATGTGGCGCTCGGTGATGTGGGACAGCGGCAGGATGGAGAGCCGGCGTTCGCCCTCGCCGAAATAAAAATCCATGGTCGAAACGTTGAGGTTGGCGCACAGATTGGCGTGGGTGAGCATGACGCCCTTTGGCGTGCCGGTGGTGCCGGAGGTGTAAAGCAAGGTCGCCAATTGGGATGCGGGAGTGGCCTCGAGCTCGGCGAGGGTCGGCGGCGCGCCGGCGGGGGCGAGGCGTTCGGTCCAATCGCTGTCGGCGAAGCAGCAGATCCAGCGCAGGGCCGGGAGTTCGGCTCGTTGGCTGATGATCTTGGCCTTTTGTTCGGCGGTCGAAACAAAAGCGCCGATGGCGCCGCTGTCGCGCAGGATGTGAGCCACTTGCGGGGCGGTGAGCGTCGGGTAAATGGGAACGTCAATCACGCCGGCGGCGAGGCAGGCGAAATCCGCAATCAACCATTCAGGACTGCTCTCGGCCAGTATCGCCACACGTTCGCCGGGACTAGCTTCGATGCGCCGGCTGAGCGCGCAGGCCTGGGCGAAAAACCGGGCGCAACTCAGGGTTTGCCAAACACCCGCCTGCTTGCGCGCGAGGCGGGGCGCTTCACCGCCGTCCGCGCACCAGCCGAGCAACTGGTTGAGCGAGGTCAGGCCCGGCGATTCCCTGCTCTTCCACTGCGCGCGGATGGGCATGATGACGCGCAATCAGCCGGAAATCGCCACCCAGCGATCATGAAAGTTGAGCCGCAACGTGTGATGCGCCAGGAATGCGGCGCCCACCGTGGCTTCAAACAGTCCATCGGGAAGGTGAACGCCGGGGGTGGCGAAATACAGAGCGGCGTTGCGGGCCAGGGTCTTGCCGGCAAAACCCTCGCTCGCCGCCTTGGCGCGCAGCATG
The DNA here is from genome assembly GCA_025450725.1 of Terriglobales bacterium. Lineage (GTDB taxonomy): Bacteria > Acidobacteriota > Terriglobia > Terriglobales > SCQP01 > SCQP01. The sequence continues at coordinate 2,470 of JANWLQ010000150.1, read as the reverse complement.
GTGACACCGCCATCGGTGTAGGGGATGAAAACTTTATCGTGCGATTGCGCGGCGGCGCTCAGACCGAGCGAGGCGATCGCGCTGGGATAGACGAGCAAGCTGCCGCTGAACAGGGTGTCAATTTGGGCGCGCACCACGTGGCCATTGACCACGAATCCGCCGCCAACGACGATCGGCGGCCCGTGCTTGCCGAAGGTGATCAATTCCAGCTTGCCGCACAACCCATTGCATGCAAGCGGCGCGATCAGCGGCGCCGAGACGCGCAACTGGTGGCGGGCATAATCTATTTCGACCAGCCGGTCGGCGAAGGCGGTGTAGGCGAGCGTGCCGTCGGCGCGCGGCATTTGGTTCTGCTTCATGAGGCCGGCCAAATCATTGACCAGTACTTTGACATCGCCCAAATCAACACCCTTCGCCATCGTGCCCAGCCGCAAATCCTTGAGCAGGGCGCGTTGATAGGCGGGAGCACCGGCAACCGGAGTCGCGGACAAGCCGGTGGCGGCGGCGGAATCAATGATCGTCGCCACATCGCCGGAGTCCACCAGCAGCCGCAAGTGCCGGGTACCGGCGACGGCATCCACGCAGGGCAGGCCCTGACAGTCGCGCAGAGGAATCGAAGTTAACCGCGGCGCCTGAGCCCAGGCGCCGGCCAGTGTTGCCAGAAGCACCGCTGCCAGCATTTTCATCTTCATTTCTTGAGTCTACCTGTGATTGTCCGATTGCTTCTTGCTAATTGCCGCTGCGACCCCTACCATACTGAAGTGAACTCTGCCGCCTCGATCACTCCTGCCCAAGGCAAACTGGGCATCCTTATACCAGGCCTGGGCGCGGTCAGCACGACCTTCATCGCCGGGGTGGAAGCGATCCGCCAGGGCATCGCCAAACCAATCGGCTCGCTGACGCAGATGGGGACCATCCGGCTGGGCAAGCGCACCGACAAGCGCTCGCCGCTGCTGAAGGAATTTTTGCCGCTGGCGCAGCTCGATCAACTGGTGTTTGGCGGTTGGGATATCTACAACGACGACTGCTTCCAGGCGGCGAGCCATGCCGAGGTGCTGGAGAAGGATCTGCTGGAGAAAGTGAAGCCGCTGCTTTCCTCGATCAAGCCCATGGCGGCGGTGTTCGACAAGAACTACGTCAAGCGGCTGGACGGGCCGAACGTGAAAAAAGCGGCGACCAAAATGGACCTGGCGGAGAAGCTGCGCGAGGACATTCGCGGCTTCAAGGCGGACAACAAGTGCGACCGGCTGGTGATGATCTGGTGCGGCTCAACCGAAGCGTACCGGGCCCCGGGGGCGGTGCATGCCTCACTGGAAGCCTTCGAGGCGGGGTTGAAGGCCAACCATCCCGATATCGCGCCGAGCATGATCTATGCGTATGCGGCGCTGCAGGAAGGGGTGCCTTACGCCAACGGCGCGCCCAACCTTACTACCGATACGGGCGCGCTGCTGTCGCTCTCGCGCCAAAACAACGCGCCGATTTGCGGCAAGGATTTCAAGACCGGGCAAACGCTGATGAAGACCATCCTCGCGCCCGGCCTCAAGGCGCGCATGCTGGGACTCTCGGGGTGGTTCTCGACCAACATCCTTGGCACCCGCGATGGCGAGGTGCTCGATGATCCGGAGTCGTTCAAGACGAAAGAGGAGTCGAAGCTGAGCGTGCTCGAGCACATTCTGCAGCCCGAGCTCTACCCCGACTTGTACAAGAACTTCTACCACAAGGTGCGGATCAACTACTATCCGCCGCGCGGGGACAACAAAGAGGGCTGGGACAACATTGATATCTTCGGGTGGCTCGGGTACCCGATGCAGATCAAGGTTGACTTTCTCTGCCGCGACTCGATTCTGGCCGCGCCGATCGTGCTCGACCTGGTGCTGCTGATGGACCTGGCCAAGCGCACGCCCGAGCTGCGCGGGCTTGGCATCCAGGAGTGGCTCTCGTTTTATTTCAAGAGCCCGATCACGCCGCCCGGGTTGTACCCGGAGCACGATCTGTTCATTCAGTCCATGAAGCTGAAGAACACGATGCGGCACATTATGGGCGAGGAGATGATTACGCACCTCGGCCTCGAATACTACGACTGAGGGAAGGGGCGAGGCGATAAGCGGCACATTGCGTCGTCCTCGGTCGGGTACGAATGCTCACGTGGCATTGAGCCACGCTGCGCTTCGACCCGCCCTGCGTCCTAGCACTGTACCGCTTCTCGCCTCTTCCGAGTATTTGCGCCAACGGCAGGGCGCGCGGCGACGACCGAGCGGAGGACCGGCTCCCTTTGCTCCAACTCGCCCGTCGTCCTCGGTCGGGTGCGAATGCTCACGTGGCAATGAGCCACGCTGCGCTTCGACCCGCCCTGCGTCCTGGCACTGAACCGCTTCTCGCCTCTTCCGAGCAGTTGCGCCAACGGCAGGGCGCGCGGCGACGACCGAGCGGAGGACCGCTTAGAGGCTGCCGCCGCCGCGGCGGTCACCCT
>JANWLQ010000149.1 GCA_025450725.1 Terriglobales bacterium | reverse complement strand
GCCCCGCGGTAGTTAATCGCCACTCGCGCGCCCTCTGAAGCCAGGCGCAGCGCAATCGCCCGCCCGATGCCGCGGCTGGCGCCAGTGATGAGCGCGACTTTGGCTTCAAAGCGCATCGCTAATTCGCCGCGGCTTGCGACAGCACCAGTGACGACACCGTGCCGCCAAGTCCCGAGGCGTTGAGCAGAATGTTGGCAAACACGCCGGGCCGCGCTGCGCCGCGCACGTAGTCGAGTCCGAGGTCGGGGTCGGGATGCTCGCAGTTGAGAATGGGCGGTACGGCGGCATCGCCTCCCAAGCACCCCAAAGCCGCGATCGCCTCCAGCGGGCCCGAGCCGGCCAGCAGATTGCCGGTCATGCTCTTCACCGCCGTGATCGGCGTGTAGGCCGCGCGGGCGGTCAGCATCTGCTTGAGCGCCTGCGCTTCAGCCCGATCGGAACGCGGCGTGGCCAGTCCCTGCGCGAATACCGCCGCGACATCCCACGGTTCGAATCGCGCGTCGGCGAGCGCTGCCGCCATGGCGCCGGCGAAGGCGTCGGCGGATTCGTTGGGGCGTCCGCCCAGGCCGCTGCTGGCGCTGCCATAGCCGCTCACTTCGCCATAGATTTTGGCGCCGCGCTGGCGCGCGCGCTCGGCCTCTTCCAGCACCAGGAACGCGCCCCCCTCGGCGGCAATGAAGCCGGCCCGGTCGCGATCAAACGGACGGCTCGCCGCGCTCGCGGTGCCGTCGCCCAAATAAAGCAGGCCGCTGGTTTCGAAACTCTCCAGGCGCTCTTCATCGAGCAGTGATTCATAGCCGCCGGCCACCGCCAGGTCGCAGCGCCCATAGCGAATCGAGTGAAACGCTTCGCCCACCGCCATGGATCCGCCCGCGCCGCTCATACAGATATTGGCATTGGGCCCTTGCGCCCCGAGCCGCAGGCTGACGAAATACAACACCAGATTGGCCAGGCTCTTCAGCAGCCAAAGCGGGTTGATGGTGCCGATGCCGTGGGCGCCGAAGGCTTTGAGATCGAGCCCGTCGGTATAGGACAGATCAATCGCGCGCAGCAGTTCATCGCGGTCCCCGGCGTGCCCCGGCGAGCCGACAAAGCTGCCGATCCGTTCCGGCGCGAGCGCGCTCAGCGCGGCAGTCGCCAACTGATCGGCCCCGATCAGTCCGGCATCGCGCACAGCCAGCTCGAGCGCGGCCACGCCCAGCCGTACCGGGCGCGTCATGAGCTTCAGCGACTTGGGGTCGGAGATATACTTTCGCGGCTGGAAGTCGCGCACCGCGCCGCCAATGCGGGTGCGGTAGGCATCGAGCGGAAGATGAGGAATGTCGCCGATGCCGCTTGTGCCGGAGCGCAGATTGGCCCAGAACTCCTCCGGCGAGTTGCCCAAAGGCGAGACCAGGCCCACGCCGGTAATCACCACCCGGCGGCCGATGGCATCGGACGGTGCGGCTACATTAGGGGACATAAGAGCGGAATATCAGGCTGCCGTTCGAGCCGCCAAAGCCGAACGAGTTGGAAACGGCGACGTGAACCGGCTGCCGCCGGCCCTGGTTGGGCACGTAGTCGAGATCGCAAACGGGGTCGGAATGCTGGTAGTTCATGGTCGGCGGCACGAAGCCGTCGCGAATGGCGAGCGTCGAAATAATCGCCTCAATGGCGCCCGCCGCGTTCACCATGTGGCCGGTCATGGACTTGGTCGAGCTGACCGGGATGCGTGCGGCGCGCTCGCCGAAGCAGCGCTTGATCGCCACCGTCTCGCTCGCGTCATTCTGCACCGTCGAGGTGCCGTGGGCGTTGACGTAGTCCACTTGGCTTGGCTCGAGCCCCGCGTCGGCGAGCGCCGCGCGCATGGCGATCAGCGGGCCCTGCCCGTCGGGCGGCGAATCCGTAATGCGGTAGGCGTTGATCGAGGCGCCGAACCCGGCTACCTCGGCGTAGATCGGCGCGCCGCGCCGGTAGGCGTGCCAGGCATCTTCCAGCACCAACATCGCCCCGCCCTCGGCCAGCACGAATCCGTCGCGCTCGCCGTCAAAGGGCCGCGATGCGCCTTGCGGGTCGGCGTTGTTTTTCGAGAGCGCGCCCAGCAGGATAAAACCCGCCACCATCGTCGGCTCCATCAAACATTCGGCGCCGCCCGCCAGCATAATATCGGCCTCGCCGTGCCGGATCTTGTCCAGCGCAAATCCCAATGCCTGCGAACTCGAGGTGCAGGCGGTCGAAATCGTCGTGATCGGCCCGCGCGCGCCGAACTCGGCGGAGAGTGCGTAGGCGAGCCCGTAAGGCGAGTAGCGCAGGTATTCCCACGACGGAATCTCGCCCAGCACCGCCCGGCGCTCGTCCACTTGCTCGGGCGCGGAAACGCGCAGCTTGCGCTGCGCCAACTCGGGCAGCAGGCTGTCGCGCCGCCCCTCGGTGCCGAGGGCAATGCCAAAGCGGCCCGGCTCGAATCCGCCCGTGGTGCCGGCGGCTGGAGTGTAAAGGCGGGCGTCAGCCATCGCTTCCCGGGCGGCAACCAGGCCAAACGCGTTTTTGCGATCGAGCGCTTCGGCGATCTCCGGCCGCGCACTCCTCCGCACCGCCTCCAGGTCGAAGTTCTTGACCTCGGCGCCAATCTGGGTTTCAAACGTCGAAGCGTCAAACAACGTCAGCCGGCCGACGCCGCGCGCGCCCTGCTGCAGCCCTTGCCAGGTAGTCGCCACGGTATGACCAAGCGGAGTGATCGCGCCCATGCCCGTCACCACCACGCGCCGCCGCAGGCCCCTTTGCGCATTCCCGTTGGAACTCGGCGAGGTCATGAAATCTCCAGGTCGCCGAGCAAGCTGCGGTTCACCTGTTCCGCCCACTGTTGGAGCGTGGCGCGGGCATGCTGCGGAATCACCCCGCCGCCCGAGCCCGTGTCGTAGCCCAGCATCAGCTCCGCCGTGGCCACCAACTGCTCGCCCACGTGCACCGTACCCTTGCAGCGCCCGGCGCCATCGGTGAGCGCCGTCAGCTCGGCCCGGATCACCATCGTGTCCCCCGGACGCACAAAGTGCCGGAAGCGCGCGTTCTGAATCGTCAGCAGCACCGGCAGCACCTTGTCGCCGCTTTCCTTCAGTACCGAATAGGTGATCAACCGGCCCGCCAGTTGCGCCATGGACTCGACAATCAGCACCCCCGGCACGACCGGGAACGCCGGGAAATGGTCGGCGAAATAATCCTCCGTCATGGCGGCGCACTTCTGCCCCACGGCGTAGGCGCCGGGCTTCATCTCAGTTATGCGGTCGAGCAGGAGGTAGCGCATGCAAGCGGTGGAGCTTAAGCGGCGAGCTTAAGATGCGGCGGTCTCTGCCAGCTCGCCGATGCGCCAGGCCACCAGGCGGCTGAAGGTTTCGGGAGTGAAGAGGGCGGGGATTTCGCGCGCCGTCAGGCCTGTCTTCAGGCGCGCCGGGTCCACCTCGGGCATGAGAATGCGCAACCGTTCCAGCGCCGCCTCGGTCAGCACCCCATTCTGCTGAAACTCGGCTTCGGTCAGCGAGCCCTGCGTCGCCCGCTGAATGCCGCCGCGCGGAATCTTGATGCCGAACGCCGACTCCAGCCGGAAGAGCAGATCGAGAAAGTCGAGCGACTCCGCGTTGAGGTCGTTCATCAAGCTGCTGTTGGGCTGGACCTCGCTCTCCTCGCGGCCGAGCACCTCGGCGATGGCGCCGCGGACGGTGTTCAGAATCTCCGCATGGCGCGTGGCAAGCACGCGGTCGGCGGTTTCACGAATCTTGAGAACTTCTTGCGCGTTGGCGCTGGGGGCTGCTTCTGGCATGGGTACTCTCCTTGGGTTTGAACTAGCCGACACTCATCAGCGATAATCCGCCGTCGGCAATAATCGTTTGGCCGTAAATCCAGTGGGCCGCGTCGGAACACAGAAATGCCGCGACCTCGGCCAAATCTTCTGGCGTTCCAATGCGGCCGGCGGGGGAAATCTTCTCGCAGGCTTCCTTCATCTGCGGGTAGTTGGCGAACAGCTTGAGCGCGTCGGTGTCAATCGGTCCGCCGGAAAGCGTGTTGCAGTTAATGCCGTGCTTGCCCAGCTCGACCGCCATGTAGCGGGTCAGCGCCTCGGTGGCCGCCTTGGTCACGCCGATCGAGGCGTAGCCGGGAATATAGTGCTGCGAGCCCAGGCTCGACAGGCTCAGAATCTTGCCGTTCCGCCCCTTCATCAGCGGCAGCGCGCGCTGCGCGCTCAGCAGCTGGGCGTGTGTGTTGCCGGTCAGGGTGTGGTCCCAACCCTCGATCTTTTGCCGCGTGACCGGCCCATAGGTCGCCACGTCAATCGCGTTGTTGACGAAAATATCGAGATGCCCGAAGTGCGTCTGTACCGCGGCGAATAGCTTGGCAATGCCGTCGGGATTAATGGCGTCGGCGTTGACCAGCTCGGCCCGCCGACCCAGCGCCCGGATCTCGTCGGCCAGCTTCTGCGCCGCCACCTCGCTGGTGACGTAGTTCACCACCAGGTCGGCGCCGCCCTGCGCCAGGCGCAGCGCGATGGCCCGCCCGATGCCGCGTGCGGCGCCGGTGACCAGGGCTACTTTTCCGCTGAGGTCCGATTGCATAGTTGTTGTCCGTAGCCGGGCGGGGGGCAAGCGCCACCCGCGCCCGGCTACTTATTATCCACAAATTGAGCGTGCCGTTTTAAATTTGCTTACGCCTACGCTTTGGCGGTTTGCAGTTGCCGGGCCAGCTTCGGCGCCAGGCGATGGAAAGCTTGCTGCAGTTGCTGGTACTGCACCCCCAAATCATGCTCCGGCTGCCCCTGCCTGGTTTGCGGGCTCTTGAAGTAAAAGCCCAGCCATTCGCACACGCCACCCTCGCCCGCGCGTTGCGCGGCGGCGCTCAGCAGCGCCAAATCAAGTAGCAGCGGCGCCGCCAGGATGCTGTCGCGGCAGAGGAAGTTGATCTTGATCTGCATCTGGTAGCCCAGCCAGCCGATGATATCGATGTTGTCCCAGCTCTCCTTGTTGTCGCCGCGCGGGGGGTAGTAGTTGATCTTCACCTGGTGCGAGAGCTTGCCGTAAAGCTCGGGGTACAGTTCCGGCTGCAGGATGTGGTTGAGCGCGCTCAGCTTCGATTCTTCCTTGCTCCGGAACGCCGCCGGATCGTCGAGCGTGGCGCCGTCGCCGTTGCCAAGAATATTGGTCGAGAACCAGCCCGCCAAGCCCAACATGCGCTGCTTGATGCCGGGCGCGAGAATGGTCTTGAGCAGCGTCTGGCCGGTCTTCAGGTCCTTGCCGCTCACCGGGCAGACGTTCTTGGTCGCCAGGTCGGTCATCACCGGCATGTCCACCGTCAGCGTCGGCGTGGCGTTGACGAAGCTGCAGTGCTCCTGCAGCGCGGCGTAGGCGTAGATCATGCTGGGCGCGATCGTGGGTTCGTTCTCGCGCATGGCCGCCTCGAAAATGTGCAGGCTCTGGTGCGCCGGGCCGACGGTCAGGAAGACCTCGGTCGAGCCGCACCACATCACGACGACCTGCTCCAGCTTGTGCTCTTTCTTGAAATTGCGGATGTCCTGGCGCAGCGCCTCCGCCTGTTCGAATTTGTTCGTCTGCGGCTTCACCCGCTTGCCCTCCGCGCGCCGCAGGTACTGCGGATCGTGAATGCCGGGCATGGGCTGGATCGCTTCCAGCGCCGGGCGGGTGGCGGCGAGCAGCAGCGGCTCGAGCACGCCCGAGGCGACCGCCATGTCGTAACCATTGCCGGGATTGATGTCCCATCCGCCAAAGACCAGATCTTCGAGGCGGGTGAGGTGGAGGTACTCGGCGAGGGGAACGCGGACGTTCGGTTGGTCGGGCGGCGAAATCATGGCCAACTGCGAAAGCGCGCCAAACGGCCGCGCCAGTCCTTGGCGAATCGCCTCGACCCCGGCCACCAGGGTGGTTGAAATGGCGCCCATGCCGACCAGCAGAATTCCCAGGCGCGGACCCGTGGCGCCATTGGTCGCCGGGGTGGATTTTGCGTTTTCCTTCATGTAGAACCTCCGCTTAGATTCTCACTGAGGGTCAATTAACTGCGGATTAAAACAGGATTAAACAACTTTAATGCGCGGACCCCGGTGATCTAAACCAGCGCCGCGGTGGCGGTGCGCTGGTCGAGCATGCGGCGGAGCTTGTGCCGCGTGCCGGGACTGTCGCTCAGGCTGGCGCGCAGCGCACCGCGGGCGAGCCCACGCAGACGGAGCTCGTACATCCCCATGGCTCGGTTCTTTTCATAGTATGGATACAGAGCCGCGAAACGTTGCATCATCGCGGCTTCCAGCGCGGCGCTGTCCGTCGCCTCGTCGCGCAGCTCGTACCGCACTTCGACGATGTCGCGCACGCCCGGCTGGCTCACCGCCACCTGCCAGTCGTCGGCCAAAGCGGGAAATTCGCCCAGCCAGGCTTCAAAAATCCAGGGGCTGATCATCCCCATGCCGCAGGAAACGATCTCGTCGCCCCGGCCTTGGATCTTGTCAATGCGCCGCAGGCTCTGGAGAATGCACCCGCACGGTTCATCCAGAAAGCGCGTGATGTCATTCGAGCGGTACCGCACCAGAGGCATGATTGTGCGGGTCAGAGTAGTAAACACTAGCTCGCCAAAGCCGTCGGCATTGGGATGGATGATCTCGAACAGGAAATTGAGTTCGTTCAGGTGATAGCCCTTTTGCGCCGGGCACTCGATGCCGCTCGCGCCCAGCGATTCGGTTTGGCCATATGCCTGGTAAACCTTCGCCTTCCACACCGACTCCACCCAGGCGCGCGTCGCCTCGCTCATGTTCTCACTGCCCGAAAGGATGAATTTCACCGGCCACACGCCTTCGCGTTCGGCAATCTCCGTCAGCCCCACCAGCCATGCCGTGTCAACCACGAGCACGTTGAACTGGTAATCCTTCACCCGCCGGTAGAATTCGGCCGGCTCTAGCTTCGAGGCGATCATGTGAAAGCATCCGACCGCGTTGAGCGAATGCATCAGCGTGATGCCGGCGTTCCAAAAGGCGTAGTCGAAGGCGTCAACCACACGGTCGCTAGGCCGCAGGCCGAGATTCCAGAGCCCGACCGCGCCTTCGAACCCAATGTCGTGTACCTCTTCGTTGGAAAAATAAATGCGCTTGTTCTTCGCCGTGGTGCCGGTGGTTTCGAACCCAGCCTGGGGCGGAGCGCACAGAAAAGACGACGTATCCCGCACCCGCAGGTCTTGCGAGGTGGTAAAGAATTCGCCCATGTCGCCCGGCGTCGCGATGCGGCGCGGGTCAATGCCGGCCTGGGCAAAACGCTCGCGGTAAAACTCGCTGCGCGCACCCGCCAGCCGCACCGTCTTCTGAAACTCGGCCGCCTGGATGCGCTCGATCAGCCAGCGCGGAACACGGCGCGCAAACGCCGCCCGCCGCGGGATGCTTTGGCCAAGAAACAGCCTTTCCAGCAGAGTTGGGACCTGATCAAACATACAAAATCCGGCGCCAGTGCGCTTCCATCATATACCGGGGCCATGGCAAAACCGAGGTCGGCCGCATCGCTTGACGATTGCCGCGGATTGCCGCCTAATACAGGGATGAATGCCGGAGTTGCCAAGAAGCTTGATCCTCAATACCAAGATGCGTTGGACCAGTACGCGGCCGCGATGAAGCTGTTCGGCCAGCAGAAGTTCGAACGCGCCAAGCCGCTGTTGGAAAAGGTTTGCGCCCTGCCTTTTCGCGAGCTGGCCGATCGCGCGGCGCAGCACCTGAGCACCTGCCACGGGCGCATGAACTCGGCCTCGCAGCCGGCTTTGCCGGCCGAAGAGTACTACCACCACGCCATTGTCCGCATGAATACCGCCCAGTTTGAGGAAGCCGAGGTGCTGCTAACCAAGGCCCAGCGCGGCGGGGCCAAGGGCGCGCACATCAGCTACGCACTGGCGTGTTTGCGCGCCCAAACCCACGATGTGGATGCGGCGCTGGTGCATCTGAAGGAAGCCATCAAGCTTGATCCGAGTTGCCGCGCCCAGGCGCGGCAGGACAGCGACTTCGACCCGCTCATGGACGATCCCCGTTTCACCGAGATCCTGTACCCGGAAAGCCGGGCCTAGCGGTGAAGCAGACTGCCGTTCTGATACTCGCCGCCGGCCGCGGCACGCGCATGCGCTCGGAGTTGCCCAAAGTGCTGCACCACGCCGGCGGCCGCACCATGCTGGCCAGCGTATTGGCGGCGGCGCGCGCCGCCGGCTTCGAGCCCGGCGCGATCGGCGTTGTCGCCGGTTACTGTGCCGATGCCATCCGCGGCGCGGTCGCGCCACTGGGCGTTAAGGTGACAATTCAAGAGCCGCAACTCGGCACCGGGCACGCCGTTATGGCCGCCGAGGGGTGGTGGCGGGCCTACGAACGCTTGATCATTGTGCATGGCGATATGCCGATGCTGTCGGCGGCGACGGTGCGCGGCCTGGCCGCGGCCTTGGGCGGCGATGTGGCTGCGGTGCTGGCGACGGCTTCGCCCGCCGAGCCGCGCGCGTATGGACGCATTATTCGCGAAGGCAACGATGTCATCGCCATTGTCGAAGAGCGCCAGGCCACGCCTGCGCAGCTCGCGCTGCGCGAGTTAAACGCCGGCTTCTATGGCTTTCAAACCGCCGCGCTGGCCCCGGCCCTCGCGGCTCTGGGCACCGCCAACCCGCACGGCGAATATTACTTGACCGACACCATCGCCATTCTCGCCAAGCAGGGCAAACGCGTCGCCGCCTTCGCCCTCGCCGATGCCGACGAATGCCTCGGCGTCAACGATCGCGCCGAACTGGCGCGCTTGGATCAGAGCCTGCGGCGGCGCAAAGCCCAGAGCCTCCTACAATCAGGCGTCACGATTCAACTGCCCGATACCGTGGTGATTGACCCCGACGTCGAGGTCGGCCCGGAGACGGTCATTGAAGCCGGCGTGCAGTTGCTCGGCACGACCCGGCTGGGCCGCGGCTGCCATGTGCGCGCGTACTCGGTGATCACCGATTGCGAAATAGGCGACCAGGTGTTGATCCGCCAGCATTGCGTCATGGAGCGCGCGCGCGTCGCCGCCGGAGCGCTGCTCGGCCCCTTCACCCGGCTGCGGGAAGGTGCTGACATTGGCGCCGCCGCTCACATCGGCAATTTTGTCGAGGTCAAGAAGACCCAGGTCGGCGCCGGCAGCAAGGCCAATCACCTCGCCTATTTGGGCGACGCGCACATCGGCAGTGGCGCCAACATCGGCGCCGGGACCATCACCTGCAACTACGACGGCGTGGACAAACACCCAACCACCATCGGGGATTTCGCCTTCGTCGGCAGCAATTCGACCCTCGTGGCGCCGGTCGTGATCGGCCCCGGCGCCTACATCGGCGCCGGCAGCGTGATCACCGAGAACGTTCCCGAAGACGCTCTGGCGGTTGGCCGCGGGCGTCAGGCCATCAAAGCCGGGTGGGCCCGGCGCCGGAAGAAGCGAACGCCCTAAACTAGAAGCTATGTTGGAGCTTTCCTATGTGCGCGAGCACCTGGCCGAGGTGGAGGCGATGCTGGCCAACCGCGGCGCCACCGTGGATCTCACCCGCTTCCGCGAACTCGACCAACGCCGGCGCGCTCTCATCCTGCAAGGCGACCAGCTTAAGCAGGAGCGTAACCAGGCCTCCGAAGAAGTCGCGCGGCGCAAGCGCGGACCGGAACGCGACGCGCCTGAGACGGCGGCCCTGATTGCGCGGAATCGCGCCCTGGGCGAGAAAATCACCGCGCTCGACGCCGAAAGCAAGGCCATCGAGAGCGAGTTCGATCCGATTCTGCTGAGCTTGCCCAATCGCCCCTCGGCGGCGACGCCGGTTGGCCGTTCCGCCGATGACAACCAGGAGGTCCGACGCTGGGGACAGGCCCGCACCTTCGATTTCACACCCCAGCCGCACTGGGATCTGGGCGCCAAACTGGGCATTCTCGATCTCGATGCCGCGGCGCGCATCTCCGGCGCGCGTTTCGCCGTCTACCGCGGCGCCGGCGCGCGGCTCGAACGGGCTCTCGCCAATTTCATGCTCGACCGCCATACCGCCGCGCACGGATACACGGAAGTGCTGCCGCCCTCTCTGGTCAATAGCCAAAGTCTGCGCGGCACCGGGCAGCTGCCCAAGTTTGCCGCCGATTTGTTTAAATGCGAAGGCGCTGATTTGTGGCTCATCCCCACCGCCGAAGTGCCGTTGACCAACTTGTACGCCGGCCAGGTGCTCGACGAGGCCGCGCTGCCGGTCTGCGTCGTCGGTTACACGCCCTGCTTCCGCAGCGAGGCCGGCGCCTACGGACGCGACGTGCGCGGCATCATGCGCCAGCACCAATTCCAGAAAGTCGAGTTGGTGAAGATCGCCCATCCTGAGCAATCGGCCGCCGACCACGAAAAACTCACCCGCGACGCGGAAGCCATTTTGCAAGAGCTGGAACTGCCCTACCGCGTGATGAACCTCTGCACCGGCGACCTCGGCTTCAGCGCCAGCCAGACCTATGACCTCGAAGTCTGGCTGCCCAGCCAGAATGCGTTTCGCGAGATCAGCTCATGCAGCAACTTCAGTGATTTTCAGGCGCGGCGCGCGAACATTCGCTTCCGCCGCCAGGGCAAGAACAAGACCGAGCTGGCGCACACCATCAATGGCAGCGGCCTCGCCATCGGTCGCACCTGGATCGCAGTGGTCGAAAACTACCAACAGGCCGACGGCGGCGTGGTGATTCCCCAAGCGCTGCGCCCCTACATGGGCGGGCTCGAACGCATGCAATGAACAAAATCGTTTTCACCAATGCCCGCCTGTTCGATGGCGAATCGGAAACGTTGCGCTCCGGCGCGGTGCGCATCGCCGGCGCCGTGATCGAAGCCTCGGGCGACGGCGTCGCCACCGAGGGCGCCGAAGTGATTGACTGCGGCGGGCGAGTGCTGATGCCGGGGCTCATTGACGCCCACGTGCACGTCTACGCCGCCAGCTTGAACCTGGGCCGTTTGGCGCAAACGCCGCTCTCCTACCTCGCCCATTTCGCGGCGCGTTTTCTCAAGCAGAGCCTGGACCGGGGCTTCACCACGCTGCGCGACGCCGGCGGCGCCGACGTGGGTCTCGCGACCGCCATCAAGGAGGGCCTGTTGGGTCGGGTGCCCCGCCTCTTTTACGGTGGGCGAGTAATCAGCCAAACCGGCGGCCACGGCGACTTCCGTCCCGGCGATCACGCCCTCGACGACCACGTTCCCTGCGGCTGCGCCGCGCACGCCGATGTTTTCGCCATTCTTGCCGACGGCGCGGATTCCGTGCGGCGCGCGGTGCGCACCGAGTTGCGCCGCGGCGCGCACCACATCAAGGTCATGGGTTCGGGCGGCGTGG
>JANWLQ010000148.1 GCA_025450725.1 Terriglobales bacterium | reverse complement strand
GTTTCGGATCTTGGAGAGTTGGCCAAACCGGCGGTCCAACTCGGCGTTGCAACTCGCGGCCTTGGCCAAGTCGTCAATCTCGGCATACACCTGGCAGGCGTCATCAACTACGTCGAGATCATTTGATTGCCGCCGGGCGGCGGCGATGTGGTCGGCGGCGGCTTGGCGATCGCCAAACATTCCTTCGGCCGCCGCTAGCAACGCCAAGTCGCCTGGATCCACCGGTGTCGCATCGGCTAACTGCCGCATGCGTTTGATCGTGCCTGAGGCAAAGGCTTGCTGCAACTCGAGCTGATGCAAAAGTGAATCGGCGCCGTGCGCGTGCAGCCACGCGGTTTCCGTGGCCAGGGCAGTGGCGTTGCCCTGTTGCGCGGCGAGAGCGTAAGCCGCTTGGTGGTATGGGTTCGAATTCGGATGCGCCGCCAAATCAGCGGCAATAAGCCGTTCCGCCGCCGCAAACTGATGGGTGTCGAGATCAGCGCCGATTAAATTGATTTGATTGCCCATGCTGGTCGGATCTTTGTCGAACGCCGCCTGGCAATTGGGCACCGCCGCGGCGATCGGCCCCTGCCGCATTTCCGCATTGCAGAGGTTGCCGTAGGGGATGCTGTCGTTGGGATATGTTTGTTCCCAGAGTTCGTAATCGCGGCGTGCGGCGGACCAGTCGTCTTTCACAATTTGGTCGAAGTGGGCGCTGATATACAAACGCTCGTGGGCGCTCACGCGGTCGCGCAGTTCGTACGCCCTGGTCATGTTGGCCACCGCGGCGGCGGCGGGCGTAAGCGCCGGCGTGGCGTCCGTTTCGGCGGTGGCCAGCGAAGCATAGGCCATGGCGAATTTCTGGTCCAGGGTGAGAGCTTGCTGAAACAGCCCGATTGCTTGCTGGTAGGCGCCTTGTTCGAGCGCCTTGCGCCCCAGGCTATAGATCTTGAGGGCTTCCAGCGACGGAGTCGTCACCTGCTCGATCGGCACATCGTACTCGTGCATCGAGGCCAGGGACTCGCCCAACTTGGCGCGTAAACTGGCGGCGAGCGCGCCTAGCGCGGAGAGCACCTGATCCTTGCCGGCGGCCACCCGCGACGTGCTGGCCAGGGTGTCGCCGCTCGCGCAATTCACGGCGTTGAGAATCAGATTGTACTGATCGCCGATTTGCGCGATTGAGCCTTGTAGCGCGGCCGCGCTGGCCGTGCGCAGGCAAAGCTGGAGCGCGGTCGCCCCGCGAATCGCGGTGCCCGGCGCCAGCCCCATGAGTTGCGCGGTCTGCGCCATGCGCTGGTCGCTGACCAGGGTGAGGAACGGCGATTGCTCCAAATCCACCGCCAGCGCCTGGCGCAGAGAGCCGTCAAACATCGCATCCCCGGTGGAGTTGGTGAAATCGGCAAGCACAACCGTATCCTTGGCCGACATAGGCGGAGCCCGGCGGTGAACCAGCCAATAACCTCCGATCGCGAGGGCGGCGAGGGCGGCCGCGGCGGCCATCGTCAATCGGCGCCGGCGACGCCCGGCCAGGGGCGACGGCGAGGCCGCCGCCGCGCTCGACGTCAGGCCGGGCCGCAAGGCGCGCCTCAGATCGAGCGCGGTGGGGAAGCGCAGGTTCGGATCCTTGGCGGTGGCGCGCGCAATCACTTCCATCAGCGCCGGCGGGCAGCGCGGATGCGCTGGGGGAGTTCGGTTTAAAATGCCGTCGAAGATGGCCGCCGAGGTGCTGCCCGCGAACGCCGGCTGGCCGGTCGCCATTTCATACAGCACCACGCCAAGCGAGAAAATGTCGGTGCGTGCGTCCACCTCACGGGCCAGCGCCTGCTCGGGCGACATGTAGGCAATGGTGCCCACCGCGACGCCGGGACTGGTCAGATCCAGCGCGGCATCGGCGGCGGTAGGCTGTTCGGCGGCGTTGTCGACCGTCATCTTCGCCAGGCCAAAATCAAGTATCTTGACGTGGCCGCGCGTGGTAATGAAAAGATTGGCGGGCTTGAGGTCGCGGTGAATAATTCCGCGCGCGTGCGCGGCGTCGAGCGCGTCGGCGATCTGCGCGCCGCACTCCACCACTTCCTCAAGCGGCAGCGGGCCGCGGACCAGGCGCTGCTGCACGGTTTCTCCCTCGAGCAGTTCCATTACGATAAAGGGCCGCCCCTCGGTTTCGCCAATGTCGTAGATGGCGCAGATCCCGGGATGGTTCAGGGCCGAGGCGGCCCGCGCCTCGCGCTGGAAGCGCTCCAGGGCGCGCGGGTCGCGGCCCAGCGCGGGAGGCAGGAATTTGAGCGCCACGCCGCGCTCCAGCCGCGTGTCGCGCGCCCGATAGACCACGCCCATGCCACCGCTGCCCAGCGCCGATTCGATGAGGTAGTGGGAAACGCGTTCGCCGATCATGCCGGGTGTAGCCTGACTTCAATCGCGGTCAAATCGTCGCCCAGCGCCGCGCCCTGGCAGAAGGCGCGCACCTCGCCCGCCAACTCGGCGATGGTGGCGCCGCGGCGCAGGCACTCCTCCAGCCGCGCGTCGCCGAACATGTCTCCGCCGCCGTTGGCGGCCTCGGTCACCCCATCGGTGACCAGCAGCAGGCGTTCGCCGCTCCCCAGTCGCGCGCCGGCCGACGCGTACTCGGCCATGGGCAGCAACCCCACCGGCATGTTGCTTTCGCCGAGCGAGCGGTAGCCGGCCTCGCCGCCCCGGTCGCTGATA
Organism: Terriglobales bacterium; assembly: GCA_025450725.1. Classification (GTDB taxonomy): domain Bacteria; phylum Acidobacteriota; class Terriglobia; order Terriglobales; family SCQP01; genus SCQP01. Next base: position 7,387 of record JANWLQ010000148.1, on the reverse strand, counting down.
ATGATCGGCGGGATGTGGCCGCAGTTGATGTACTCCATTTCGCCGGTCGGCTTGAGGGTTACGATCACCAGCGTCGCGTATTTCTCCCCCTGCAGACGCTGGCAAATGAAGCGATTGGCGGTGGAGGCGATTTGCGCCAGCGGCAACCCGGCGAGCAATTGGGCGTGCACGATGCCCTGCAGCGACGAGGCCAGCAGCGCCGCCGCCGCCCCCTTGCCGCTGACGTCGGCGAGTACGATTGCGACCTCCTGTTTGTCTTCGCGCAGCATGGCATCGTAGAAGTCGCCCCCAATCTGCTGGCAGGCCACGCTCAAGCCGTCGAGAGAGGCGAACGGGATCACCGGTAGCGAGGCGCTCATTAGGCCCTGCTGAATCGAGGCGGCCAGCGCCAGCTCCTTCTCCATGGCACGCGCCTGTTCCTGGCGGGCGGCGAGTTGGGCGTTGATGACCACCTGCGCCGCGTCGTTGGCGAGCACGTCGAGCATCTCGCGGCTGACTTGCGAGAGCTGCGGGCTGGCGATGTGGCTGTCGAGGTAGAGCACGCCGAGTATGCCCACAACCCCCGCGATGGCGCGGTCACGCAGCGGCACGGCCACGATGGTGCGCAGGTCGTGGGCAACAATGCTTTGCGCCAACACGGCGCCGTCCGACTGGCGGGTGTCGTTGATTACGATTGCGTTGGAGGACGCGCCGGCGCGTTCCACAATCGAGCGCGAAATGGCGCGGTCATCGTTGAGCCGCTCGCCCAACGCGCTGCGTCCTGTGCGCAACGCGAGGGCGCCCGCCGGGTTGCGCAGGAAGACGAAGCCGCGCTCCGCCCCGGTCAGCCGCAGCGCCGCGTCGAGCATGGCCGCCAGAATGTCTTCCAACCCGTCGGCGGCGCGCATGCGCTGCGAGAAGTCCAGCAGCAAGCGCAGGCGGTCGAACTCGAGCGCCGGGGTGCCGGTCTCAAGCTTCTGCATTTGCGAAAGGAAGAGGCTGGCCGATTCCGGCGCCGGGTCGAAAACTATCTTCACCCCCGGGCAATTGGGAAATTCAATCACATCCCCCGGCGTGAGCTTCTGCCGCCGCACCCGCGCCCGGTTGACCAGTGTGCCGTGGGTGCTCTCCTGGTCGTTGAGCACGAATCCGCCATCGTCGGCGATAATCTGCGCGTGGTCGCGCGAGATCTGGGGCAGGGGAATGGAAAGACTGTGGCTCGGCCGGCGGCCGATCGTGAACGGCAGCGGCTCGAGCTCGAGCGTCCGTTCCAGCCCGCCAATGGTTGCGCGCAGGGAGGTCATGATGTCATGCCGCTAGAGAATCCATCCAAGTGCTAGTGTAGCCCCGCCGGCCAACGCCAGCGCCCAGACCCGCAGGTCGTTGGCGCGCGCCAGGCGGTGATCGCCGCTCACGCGGTTCATCACCGGCGCATTGGCCACCGCTCCCGCCATCGAGGCCACCACCGTGGCGATACCGGCCGACGACGCCGCCAGCGCGTGGTGCGCCGCCAGCACGCCCATCGCCGCCGTGGTGCTCGCGCTACTGAAAAACCCGCCCAGCACGGCGACGCCGTAAATGCCGAACTCGCCGGCATGGCGCTGGGCCAGGGTTGTGACCGCGGCAATGATCAGAAACAGCAGACCGAATTCCAACACCCGGCGCAGCGATACCGGCGACGGTAGTTCGAGCGGCTCGCCCGGCGCGGTCGGCCGCCGGCGTTGCCACACAAAAACAGCGGCCAGCGCCGACATCACGCCGAGCGGCAATGCCGCCGTCCTGACCCCGCCGGGAGCAAAGAGCGCCAGCAATAGCAGGTTGCGCCCGAACATCGCCAGCGTGGCGAGCAAGGTGATGCTCAGGCCCAAATCAACCGCGCGATCGCGGTCGCCGCCCATCCGCTTCAGCGCGCCGCCAATCTCCAGGATCGCCGCCGTGCTGCTCACCAGCCCGCCCAGCAGCGCGCTGTAGTACATGCCGCGCGCGCTGTAGAGCCGCATCAGTAGATAGTTGCCAAACCCGACCGCCGCGACCACGATAACCGCCACCCAGACCGCGTGCGGGTTCACCAGCTGCCAGGGGTCCACGAAGCGGTTGGGCAGCAGCGGATAGACGACGAAGGCAATAAAGCCGAGCCAGATCGCCCCCCGGATTTCATCGGGATGCAACTCGCCGGCCAGCCGGTGCAATTCGAATTTCCAGGCGAGTAACAGCGTGGCCACGATGGCCGCCATCACGGGAGCGAAAAATTCCCCCTGGCCGACCAGCACGCCCATCACATAGACCAGCAACAGCGCCGCCGAGGTGGTGATTTCAACCGATTGCCGCGCCTGCAAGCCGTGGTAGTTGATGAAGGCGACCAGCACCAGGGCGGCGGCGAAACCGGCGATGACAAACCCGCCGCCGACCAGCGCCGACAACATGCCGCCCAGGCAGGTCAGCGAAAACGTGCGGATTCCGGCGTCCTTATTCGACCATTCGCGTTCGAAGCCGAAGAGCAGGCCGATGGCGATCGCCAAGCCAATCTGGCAGGCGACGTAACCGTGAATGCCAAGATGCACGCCCTCTAGGATAGTCCACTATTCACCGCGCAGGGCGGCGAGCGGATCAATGCGGGTGGCCCGCCAGGCCGGCTGCAGCGCGGCCAAATAGGCAACCAGCAAAAGCGCCGCGGCGCAGAGAGTGAGCACGCGCGCGTCGGTGGGCTGAACGCCGTAGAGGAAACTGCCCAGCAAGCGATGCAGCGCCAGCGCGCCGGCCAGGCCCAAGGCCAGGCCGAGCGCGGCCAGGCGCAATCCGGAATTGGTGAATTGACTCACGAGTTGCCGGCGGTTGGCGCCGAGCGCAATCCGGATGCCGATCTCGCGCGTCCGCGCCGCCACCGAATAGGCGAGTACACCATAAATGCCGATCGCCGCGAGCGCCAGCGCCAATCCCGCAAAGCCGCCGATCAGCGCGCCCAGAAACCGCGTTTGCCCCAGCGACGCGTGCCGGATGGCGTCAAGCGGCCCCACGTTGAAGACGGGCTGCGTGCTGTCCGTTGCGGCGAACGCAGCGCGCAGCGCGGGGGCGAGCGCCGCCGCCTCGCCGCGCACCACGAAGCCAATGGGAAACCAGTGGTTCACCAGGGCGTTGATGGCATCCGAAGTCTGGGCCTGGGGTACGTAAAATGTCAACGGCGGCGCTTGGTCGAGCCCGTTCTCCCGAATGTCGCTGGCAACGCCCACGATCTGGTACATCGTCCCCTCTTTGCCTCCGGGTACGGGGTCGGGCAGGAACGCGGTGTTCCCCAGCGGCGACCGCCGCGGCCAAAACTGCCGGGCAAACCCCTGGCTGACGATCGCCACTTTCGGCGCGGCGGCGCTGTCGCCCGCATTGAAATCCCGGCCGGCGGCCATGGGGATGCGCAGCGTGTCGAAAAACCCGGGGCTGACGGCGCGCCACTCGATCGAGTAATTACCGCTGTCGGGGTTGCCGGTGACTTCGACACTGTAATTCATGGCGCGCAGCAAGGGGAGGCCAGTAATGCTCGCCGCCGCGACAACGCCGGGGGTGGCGCGCAAGCGATCAAGCACGCTTCCGGTAAAGCGGGTGGTGGCCGCGTCACTCGCTTGCCACGCGCCGGTGAGCGCGGTCTGCGCGGTCATCACCCCGGCGGTTTGGAAGCCGGGCTGAACCGCGTCCAATTTCATCAGGCTGGCGATGAACATTCCGGCCGCCGCCAGCAGCACAAAGGCGAGCGCGACCTCGGCGACGATTAACGAGCCGCGAACGCGCCCCGCGCCGGGCGCGGCGGCGGCGGCCGCGCTTTCCTTGAGGTGCGCCTGCAAGTCCAGCTTGCGCGCGTGCAGCGCCGGAGCAAAGCCGAAGACCACGCCGGTGAACAGCGCCAGGCCGATGATAAAAGCCAGGGTCCAGGCATTCCATCCCGCCGTGATCGGCAAGGCGAAGGTTTCGGGAGTGATATGGTGCAGCCACGGAATCGCAACCCAGGCGAATAGTGCGCCGCCGGCGGCGCCGAGGAAGGAGAGCACCAGGCTCTCGGTCAGCAACTGCCGCGCCACGCGCGCCTGGCTGGCCCCCACCGCGGCGCGGATGGCCATCTCGCGGGCGCGACCGGTCGAGCGCGAGAGCAGCAGATTGGCGATATTGGCACAGGCGATGAGCAGCACCATGCCCACAGCGGCGAGCAACAGCCACAGCGCGGAGCTACTGTCACCGACGACGGCCTCATGAAAACTCCGAACCCCCCACGTCATGCGGCTCTTGGGATGGCTGCGATTGTAATCCGCCTTCATGACATCCATCGCGCTCTGCGCCTGGGCCATACTCAGGCGCGGGCGCAGCCGCCCGAGAAGATCGAGATTGGGCCCCAGCTCCTCCAGACTGGCCACAGTGGGCTGCATGGCGGTCCAAAGGCTGGTCGCCTGAAAACCGCCGGGACCTTCCTCGAGGTCGCTGAAGCCGGCCGGCATCACGCCAATCACGGTGTAGGGCGCGCCATCCACCTGAAAGGTTTCGCCGACCACGTTCGGTCGCGCTCCGAATTCACTTCTCCACAGCGCGTTGCTCAGCACCGCCGTGCGCCCGGTGCCAGGCACGTCGTCGGCCGCGTTAAAGGCACGACCCAGAGCCGGAGCAACGTCGTAGACGCCAAAGAAACCATGGCTCACGCGCATTGCATTGACCTTCACCGGTACACCATGGGCGTAGAGGTTGGCGTTGCTGGCGACATCCACGATCGCGTCAGCTGAGAATACCTGCTGGAGGTGGTCAATCTGGATGGCCTCGTCCGCCTTCAGCCCGTTCTGCATCGCGCCGTGGTAGTAATGTACGACCTCGACCATGCGTTCGGAATGCGGGAAGGGAAGCGGCTGCAACAGCATGGGGCTGGCAATACTGAAGATGGCGATGTTCGCCCCCAGTCCCAGCGCCAGCGTCAGGATGGCGACGGCCGCAAACCCCGGCGCCCGGCGCAGCAGCCGAATGCTATAGCGCAAATCGAGAAGTAGGTTCCCCATACCCCCCAATACTTAATCGCCGGTAAAAGGTTTCATTAATTCGGGGTGGGCATTTCCACGTGGTCTACGACAAGGACGGGCATCGGCCTTTTCTGCAGCTTGGTTTCGTTATCAATCAAACCAAGCTGCTTTTCGAGTGCCTCCCGAAATTTATAGGACTGGTCAACCGGGTTGCCGGCGTCGTCTTTGAGGTTCATGACCACCTCGTACTGGAAGTCAAAGTCATATTTTCCCGTCAGGCCGGTTTCATCCACCATAGGCGGCTGATTTATGCGCCCCATGCGACCGAAGTACGCGACGAAGTCGGCTATCGTAGCCGACCAAGCCTGATAATGAACTGTCTCGGGCCCACCCGCGACGACGGGATCCGCCACCCCAGCGCCCAAGTACTCGGTATAGAATTGGCCGCACCGGTGCTGTCCATGAGGCAATTCCGGACCCGGGGTTGGGACTACACATGCGCCGCTTGCGGGTTTGAGCTGGGCACCGGTCTTGGCAACGGCGATGATTCGAACGTTCATATCGCGCGTCTCCCAGTGTGCGGTGAAGTGGAAGCGATCAACCAACATTGCTTGAAGCATGGGCCGGAATTGAGCGGCGGTGGTGCCCGGCGGGCAGGAAGCGGTAATGTAGAACCGGTGATCTATCTTCGAGTCCCAATCGGGGATCCCCACCACCTGTGAGTTAAGCACTCCGTAGGCGGTCACGATGACGGAGGAGACGTTAACGTTCTTAGCCGACCACCGGCCACTGCTGCAGCGAGTGCCCCATGCGCCGCCGTCGTGTTGCGACGCGGCCGCGGTCATCTTAATTGACACAACGTCGAAGCTGGGGCCGCCTGCCGCCGGTAGCGCGGACGCTTGCGCCGAAGCGATTCCGCATAGTAACAAGAACAGCGCGGCCAACCTTTTCACGCCGCCAGTATACTCCAGGGGCCGAGAAAGCCGGGTCAGCGGATCGTGATCTGAATTCCGGTCGAATATTGCAGGGAGTTCCGCAGGAAGCCGCGCTGGGGATTGTGCAAGTAGCTGTCCACGACATTGAAGTTGAGACTCAAGGAGCGGTAAAGCGGCACTGCCCAAGAGCTGAGCCCCGACATTTGATAGGCGGCACCATTGGTGTAGGAGGGTGTCAAGCTCACGTTTTCGGTCCACACCAGGCGCCCATAGGTCTGGCGCAGCGACTCGGTGAAACTTGAGGCGACAAAACTTTCGCTGCTGGGCGCGAGAAAGCGCTGGTGCGTCCAGTGCAGGTCGGCGCGGAGCGAGAGCTGGGTTGCTTGCGACGCGAACAGTTTCCAACCCGCACCGCCGCCATAGGCTTGCTGGAATTCAAGACCTTGGGCGATGTTATGGTCAAGCTGGGTGTCGGCAAAAAGAAACAAGCGCGCCGTCACGTTACGGTCCTGTTCAACGCCGGCGTTTAAAATGCTCGTCCGCACCGTGGGTTGGTTGGGCTGCGAGAGTTGGCCGTAAGTACCGCGGAAGTGCACCAGCGTATTGGAACGCTGCGGCAGCCAGGCCAGCATCGGCACCGGGCGCTGCAAGTCCACCGCGGCGGTAAAGCTGCTCGAAGATTGGGTGGCGCTCACCTGGTTGAAGCCTCCGCTGACAAGCCCCCGCCAGCTTCGCCAAAGCGGAGGGCGGGCCGTGACCTCGTTGATGTAGGTTTTCGGGTCGACGATCATGCGGGTGTCCCCGGGCGCTACGAAAGCGGGTTGGGCGGCGAGGCTGCCGGTGATCTCAATAATGTTGCCGTCCAGCCGGAGTTGCCCCTTCTGTACACGTCCGTCGCTCGCCACCACGATATAGTCGTCCAGTGTCTCGAGTTGCTGAATTTTGCTCCACGCAACCGTCACCGTACCCGCCATGTCGCTGCGAAAAATGCAACCCTTGGCGTCGGCCCGCACCAGGGTCCCGATCAACTGATCGCCGTTGCGGAAGGTAAGTGTGTCGGCGCGGAGAAGCCCGCACAGCGTCAGCAGCACCAGAACGAAACGCATCATCCCAGCTTACAATGTGCGCTTGAACAGCAGCGTGGCGCCGCCGACCATGAGCACGCAGGTGAGCGTCAACGCCCACAGGTCCGTGGTAATGGCGGCCAGCGAGACCTGCTGCAAAAGTAGGGCGCGGTAAGCATGCACGGCGTAGGAGAAGGGATCCACGTAGGCGATGCCCCGCAACCAGGGCGGAAATCCGGCAATCGGATACACCGCGCCGGAGGGGAAAAACAGCAGCGTATTGAGTACGCCGAAAATCGCTCGCGGCACCAGCGGGTCGTCAATGCGGGCCATGATGAAAAACATCATTCCGATCAGCGCAATCGCGGTCATCACATTGACGATAAAAAGCGCCCCCAGCCGGGCCGGCTCCAGAAAATGCGGCACT
>JANWLQ010000147.1 GCA_025450725.1 Terriglobales bacterium | reverse complement strand
CGGGGATGGTGACGCCGAGCACGACCTTGGCGCCTTTGTCGTGGAGGTTATCGTTGTATTGAAACTCGGCGCCGAGCTGGGGGGCTCGCAGCGTCCATCCGGTGAAGCAGCGGGCGACTTCGGTAACGTCTTTTTGGGTATAGCCGCCGTTGACGCCGAGGGTGTGGAGCTCCATGATTTCGCGGCCGTAGTTTTCGTTGAGGCCACGTTTTTCGGCCGCCGCGGCCGCTGGCCGGCGGGGATTGGGTAAGTTGCGCAAGCGGGCCTCGGCATTCGGATCCACGGATTGCCAGTTATCCAAATAAAAAAGCATGGCCGGGCTCTCGGCGGTGGCGAGGAGGAGGTCGCTGAACTTGCCCAGTACGTGGGGCCGGATGGCTTCGCGTTCGTAGGACGTGATGAGGTCGCGATCCTTGCCCTTGTTGATGTAGACGTTGAAATGATTGAACCAGAAGTCGGTGAGGACGTCTTCGAGTTGGCGATTGGTGTAGACGGCGCGCAGCACCTTGGCGCCGAGCAGGTCAAGAGGTACGACCTGCTGGGGATTGATCAGGAAGGCGATTTGATGCGCCTGGTTAATCGGTACCCAGGGGGCAAGCTGGCGCGCTGTCTTGCGCGGCAGCGCGGCGATGACGGCGTCGCGGGTGGAGTTGGGCAGGCTCTCGAGAGCGGCTATGCGCTGCTTGGGTCCGCCAGTTTCGAGCTGGGCGATCTGGTCGGGGGTTAGAAGCGTCGAGAGCGCGGGGGCCTTGGGTTCGACTGGCTCATCGGCGTCGGGTGCCTGATTGGGGGCGGGGCTGGTGTTGCCGGCCTTGTCCTCGGGCTTGCCGGCTTTGTCGTCTTTGGCGGCGAGGCGCTCGCGGTAGCGGGCGATCTCCTGATCCACCACGGCGCGCAGCTTGGGTTCGTCGGGCCGGGGCTGACGCCCCATGGCCATGGCCTGGATCATCTGGCCGTCGGGATAACGCCGGCTCATCTCGACCGGCGTCATCGCGAGGGTGTCGAGCGGCTGGAGTAGCTGGGTCAACTCCGGGTTTTCGACGACGCGCTCGGGGTGGAGCTGCTGGTCAATCCAATTCTTGAGGCCGATTTTCTGGACCAGTTCGATATCGCCTGGGGCAATGCCCCAGCTCAGGCGGTTCAGGGCCTGGATCATTTGCTGCCGCTGGTCGAGTTTGGGGGCCGGGGCCGGCCTCGCGGCGGTGAAAAACAAGGCTAGTCCTGAAGCGACGGCGACGAGGGTGAGGCGGGCACGCATACGGACAAGTTCCTCGTTTTAAGTTAACCCCTACCGGCTGAAAAAGTTGTGAATGCGATGGCTCCGGGACGCTTAAAATAGTTCGTTCAAGGGGCCGCAATTCAGGGCTGGCTTAATGGGCTAAGTTTTGGTAAAATAAGGGTTTATGGCGGACGACGACAAGCAGATTCCACTCAACGGTTCCAATAGCCCGAGCAACCCGGAGGGGGCCAAACCGTATCAGCCGGTCAATATCGAAGACGAGATGCGGCGGTCGTATCTCGACTACGCAATGTCGGTCATCGTGGGGCGGGCGCTGCCCGACGTGCGCGACGGGTTGAAGCCGGTGCATCGGCGCATTTTGTACGCCATGCACAGCGAAGGTCTGCTCTCGAACAAGAAATACTCGAAGTGCGCGGGCGTGGTGGGCGAGGTGTTGAAGAAGTACCATCCGCACGGCGATGCGCCGGTGTACGACGCGTTGGTGCGCATGGCGCAGGATTTCAACCTGCGGTACCTGCTGGTGGACGGGCAGGGGAACTTTGGCTCGGTAGATGGCGATCCGCCGGCCGCCTATAGGTACACCGAAGCCCGGCTGACCAAGATCGCCGAGGAGACGCTGCAGGACATCGCCATGGATACGGTGGACATGGTGCCGAACTTCGATGAATCCACCGAGGAGCCGACGGTGCTGCCGACGCGCATTCCGAACCTGCTGATTAACGGGTCGGACGGAATCGCGGTAGGCATGGCGACCAAGATTCCGCCGCACAATTTAACCGAGATTCTCGATGCGGCGCTGGAGCTGCTGCGCAATCCCAAGGCGACGCTGGCTGATTTAATGGCGCATGTGCAGGGACCGGATTTCCCCACCGGCGGCATTTTGTACGGCAAGTCGGGGATCGCCCAGGCGTATGCCACCGGGCGCGGGTCGTTCATGATGCGGGCGCGGGCGGCGGTCGAACCGCTGGGCAAGGACCGCAAGGCGATCATCGTGACCGAGATTCCCTACCAGGTGAACAAGGCCCGGCTGATCGAGCGGGTGGCGGAGTTGGTGCAGGAAAAACGGATCGAGGGCATCAGCGATTTGCGCGACGAGAGCGACCGGGACGGCATGCGCATTGTCTTCGAGCTGAAGCGGGGTGAGCAGCCAGAGCTGATTCTCAACCAGCTTTACAAAAACACGAATTTGCAGACGAGCTTCGGCATGATCCTGCTGGCGGTGGTGAACGGACAGCCGCGCGAGCTGGGCTTGTCGCAGGCGATACAGCTCTTCCTCGACCATCGCGTGGATGTGGTGCGGCGGCGCACGACGTTCGAGCTGCGCAAGGCGCGGGAGCGGGAACACGTATTAGAGGGCTACAAGATTGCGCTCGACCATTTGGACGCGGTCATCACGCTGATCCGTGCGTCGAGCAGCCCGAAGGAAGCGCGCGAAGGTTTGGTCGCGAAGTTCAAGCTGAGCGAACGGCAGGCGCAGGCAATTTTGGATATGCAACTGCACCGGCTCACCGGCCTGGAGCGGCAGAAGATTTTGGCCGAGCTCGAGGAGATACGGCTGCGCATTGCGGAGTTGGAGTCGATTCTTGGCAGCGACAAGAAACTGCGTGGCGTGATCGCCGACGAATTGAAGGAGATTCGCAAAGACTACGGCGGCGAGCGCGATCCGCGGCGGACCGAGATCCAGGCGGAAGTGGCCGAAATCGCGATCGAGGATTTGATCAAGGAGGAGACGGTAGCGATCACGGTGACACATTCGGGTTACCTGAAACGCACGCCGATTTCGACCTATCGCCTGCAACGGCGCGGTGGTGGCGGGCGAAAGGGCGCCGGCACGCGCGAGGAGGATTTTGTCGAGCACCTATTTGTTTCCTCGACGCACAGCTATATTCTCGTGTTCACCAACACCGGCCGGGTGTACTGGCTGAAGGTGTACGAGATTCCCGACGCGGCGGCGGCGGGCAAGGGCAAGGCGGTGCAGAGCCTGGTGGCGCTGCAGGCGGGCGAGGAAGTCAAGGCCATGATGCCGATCAAGGACCTGGAGAGCACCAACGAATTCATTGTGATGGTGACGCGCCAGGGAACGATCAAGAAGACGCCGGTCAAGGATTTCTCCAACCCGATGGCGCGCGGCATCATCGCCATGGGCGTGGAGAAGGGCGACGAGCTGGTCAAGGCCAAGCTCTCGGACGGGAAGAGCGAAATTTTCCTCGCGACCCACGAGGGGCAGAGCATTCGGTTTAAGGAGAAGGATGTGCGCGGCATGGGGCGCGTCGCGACCGGTGTGCGCGGCATGAAGCTCGACGATGGCGATTTCATCGTGGGTATGGAGGTTTCGAACAACCCCGGCCAGTTGATTTTGAGCGTGACCGAGGGCGGCTACGGCAAACGGACACCGCTCGACGAGTACCGGCTGCAATCGCGCGGCGGCTCGGGGGTCATCAACGTGAAGACCACCCCAAGGAACGGCAAAGTGGTGGCGGTGATGGCGATCAACGAGACGCCGGAAGTAATGATCATTTCCCAGCAGGGAAAAATCATTCGCTGCGGATCAAGTTCGATTCGCGAGGTCGGCCGCGCCAGCCAGGGCGTGCGCATCTTGCGGCTCGAGGAAGGCGATCAAGTCGCTGCCGCCAGCGTGCTTCCGCCTGAAGAAACCGAAGCCGCTCCGGAACCCGAACTGCCGCTGCAATAATCGAGACCCGTTATCTTGCCGGCGCCCATGGATCGTACGTGCCCGCGCTCCAGGAGTGACCTTCTGTGTCTTTTACCGAGAATTCGCGGCTTCCGTAATCTGTATTTTGAAGACCACGGATGATTTCGCCGCCGGCCGCGACGGCACGCGCATGCGCGGCATCCGCATCTTGGACCACAATGTAAACGCCTCGAGTCTCGCGCCCCAATTCTTTAGGCGACCCAAATCTGCGACCGTATTCGTCGTCTTTTTGCGAACCAAGCATGATCATGCCGCCGCCGAGCGTAAGCTCGGCATGGGCGATGGTCCCGTCTGGAGCGGCGTACACCGCCTTTTGCTCGAAGCCGAATACCTCGCAAAGCCACGCAATTGCCGCCCGGGCATCGCGATAACGGAGAGCGGGCATAATCGTCGAATTCATTATTTCCACAGTGCTCCTTTAAAATTTGATCCTGCCTGATTAGCATGACCGCAATGCCCGGACGACCGCTTGGAAAAATCGGAAATTTAGTTGATTGTCACGTGGTTCGACCACTGGGTTCGGCGGGAGGCATAGCTGGTGGGATTCATGCCGGAAAAAGCTCGAAATTCATTGGAGAAATGCGACTGATCGTAGTAACCACAGTCGAGCGCCAGTTCCGCCGAGCGAATTTCGCTGCCCGTATGCAGCCGGCGTACGGCCCGCCGAAATCGCTGGACGCGGAACCACGTCTTGGGCGGAAGACCCACCACTTCACGAAAAACCTGTGAAAATCGGCGCTCGCTCCAACCCGTCGCCTGCGCAATCTCGCGCACTCCCACCTGCTGCGCGGAGCGATTAAATTGGTCAATGGCAAAGCCGATTGCGGCCCTTTGCCGGTTCGGTTCGGCGATACTGGTTGTGAAACGCTGCAACAAAAAGCTCTCGATAAAAAGCAGTCGGGTTTTTGGATGCGATAATTCCATCAGCCGGTCGCGCAACTGCCTGGCATTGGCGCCCCACAAGTCTTCCAGCGCCACGTTCCGATGGCTGCATTGATCGACCGGGCCCCGTATAAACGCCGCAAAACCACCGGGCCTGAACACCACTCCAACCAGATCGGCCAAATCTGTTTCATCAATAACTTCATAGGCTGCCCGCGCGCCGACGACCAGTGCGGAAGACACGCGCTGGTCCGAGCCGTCATCCATGCAATCGAGAAGATAGTCGCGAGCCAGATTCAGAATTACTTGCACGTTGCCGGTGGGCAGTACCCGCTGCCGGGAATGAGCCGCAGGCGTTCCCTGCGCGCACCAAAGCTTCTCGATGCAGGCGCAAAGAGGCGCAACCGGAGTATGCTCCCAGTAAACCGGCGTGTGATTATCCGCGCTAGTGATCATGGTTGTGCGCCGGATGGTGTGGATCGATCTGACAGCTCTCTCCGCGTTCGCAGGCGGTGTTTTCGAACTGCAGGGTGGCATGGCGGATATGGTAACGCTCGGCCAGCATGGCACAGCAGCGGCGGCGGATTTGCTCGCTCTGCGAGGGCGGAATGTCGGCAATCTGAATATGCGCGCTTAATGCGTGGGCGTGCGAGCCGAGGCTCCAGATGTGCAGGTCGTGGACAGCGGCCACACCTTCGAGAGATGCGAGCTCGGAACGGACCTCGTCGGGACGCATGCCGCGGGGAGCGCCTTCGAGCAGGATGTTCAACGTGTCGCGGAGCACGGTCCATCCCGAGGCGACGATGAGCGCGGCGATGACCAACGAGAGGATCGGGTCAATGGCGTTCATGCCGGTGCGGCGGATGGCCACGGCGCCGAGCAGGACGAGGGCGGTGGCGAGGGCGTCTCCGGCCATGTGCAGGAAGGCGGCGCCAATATTGACATCGCTGCGACCGGACTCGAGCAGGAGGGCAATCACGGTGTTCATCACCAGGCCAATGGCGGCGACCCAGATCATGGGTCCGGTGGCGACGGGCTGGGGCGCGGCCAGGCGGTGAACCGCGTCCACAACGATAAGAATGGTAATGACGAACAGACTGACAACGTTCGCCAGTGCTGCGAGCACGCCGGCGCGATGGAAACCAAACGTCTTTTGCGCGGTGGGCGGCTTGGACTGGAAATAGACGCCGGTGAAGGTGAGAAGCAGTGCGAGGAAGTCGGTGAGATTGTGGCCGGCTTCAGACTCCAGGGCCAATGAGTGCGCGCGCAGACCCATGAACAGCGCCAAGGCCACATAGGCGAGCGTGGCGACGGCACTGGCGCTCAGGATGAGTTGGGCGCGGCGACCGTGGCCATGGGTGTGGGCGTGCACAACTCTAGTTTATATTCGGGGTTACGCTTGTGCACAAGGGGTTTACATGAGCCACAAGCTGCGGTTCGCCACAGCGCTGATCGCCACTGGAGTCTTCACAGGCTTTGCTGGCTACGCTACGGCGCAGCGAGGCACGCCGCCGCCTCAGCCTCACATCGCGCCGCCTCCTCACTTAATCGAGCCAATGCAGAGCGACCCTTTGCTCAGGGTCGTACCGAGAAGGCCACATGCAACTCACATTGGATGGCAAGGCCCGGGATCGCTTCGCCAAGGACGGGTTCACGACGCTGCTTTGGCTCTCCGCTCCGCCAGGCGACTACCGGATGCGGGAGTTGGTGATTGAAACCAATAAAGGGCGCCTGACGAGCGGAGCCACCGGAGTGCGAATCCAATAGTCCGCGCATGGGTCTGGGCGGTACCTGATAAAATTGGTACTTCCCTTTCATGACCTTAGGCTTTGTGCGCGAGTTTTTTGTGGAGCTGGCGGAGCGGATTCCGCTGGCGCGGCGCCTCAGCGGGCTGACGCCGTCGGCGCAGCTGCTGGTGGCGGCGCAGTTGGGGCGGCGGCTGGCGAGGCCGGTGATGGTCGTCGTCGCGGACAACCGGGCGGCCGAGGAACGCTGGGCGACGCTGGCTACGTTTGCCGATTTGACGGGAGCGGACGGGGAACGTCCGCTGGTATTGCCTAGTTTTGAGATTGATCCCTACGAAGGATTGGCGCCCCATGCGGCGATTCTTGAGCAGCGGGCGCTGGCGCTGTGGCGGTCGAGCGAAGGTCTTCCCTTCCTCATTGTTCCCGCCGTGGCGGCGGCGACGCGGCTGCCGCCACCGTCGAGCTTCCGCAAACTGGCGCGACGGCTGCGGCGCGGAGATTTTCTCGATCTCGAAAGCCTGGCCGAACACTTGGCGCTGGTTGGTTATGTGCGCGCCGAGCCGGTCGAGATGCCGGGGCAATTTTCAATCCGCGGCGGGTTGCTCGATGTGTTCAGTCCGGAGGCGGTGTATCCGGTGCGGGTTGAACTATTTGGCGACGAGATTGAGACGATCCGCGAATTCGATGCCGCCACGCAGCGCTCGGTCGCGACGGTCGAGCAGACATTATTGCTGCCACTGAGCACGGATTTCCTGACGCCGGGGCCGGAGGGGGATCGGAACTCGGTCTTTGATCTGGCGGAAAAGCCATTGGTGCTCGTTGCTGAACCGGAGGCGGTGCACGCGGAGCTCGATGCCTGGTGGCTGCGCATGCAAACGCGGCGGGCGGAGGCGGTGGAGAAAGGGCCGGAACCGGAGACGCTGTTTTACCGGCCGGAAGAGTTTCGCGGGTTACTTGAAAAGCAGGAAGCAATCGAGATGCGGGAGCTGACGATTGAGGGCGGGGAGCAAGCCACCATTTCGTCGCGGCCGACGACGCGCTACCAGGGGGCGGTGGCGCGTATGATCGCCGAGGCGCGCGAGCAACTGGCGGCGGGGCAGCGGCTGTTTTTTCTGGGCGCGAATGCGGGCGAGGTCGAGCGGCTGGGGGATTTGTTCACCGAGTACAACCTGACGTTTCAATTTGGCGCGCGCCCGGAGCGCTCGGGCGCCGATTACCTTTCGGAGAAGGCCTACTTCTCGACCAACGCGCCGGCGGCGGTGATTGCGCAGGGTCCGCTGCTGCGCGGGTTCTCGCTGCCCGAGCAAAAGGTAACGATTTATAGCTCGAACGACTTGTTCCAGACCGAAGGCGCGGGTTATGGCGCGCCGGCGCGGCGGACCAAGGTTTCGAGTTTTCTGAGCGACTTCCGCGATTTGACGCCAGGGGATTTCGTGGTTCACGTTGAGCACGGCATCGGCCGGTACGTGGGCCTGACCAGCTTCGAGCGGCCGAGCGGGAGCGGGGGAACGGAACGCTCGGGCGAGTTCATGATTTTGGAGTACGCCGAAGGCGCCAAGCTCTACGTCCCGCTGACGCGCATGGACCTGGTGCAGAAGTACCGTTCGGCCGAGGGCGCCGCGCCGGCGCTCGACCGCATGGGCGGCACGCAGTGGGCGGCGCGCAAGAGCCGGGTCAAAAAGGCGATGAAGGACATGGCGGACGAGTTGCTCAAGCTCTACGCCGCGCGGCAGGCGGTCCAGATCGAGGCCTGCGCGCCGGACGGGAATTTTCAGCGCGAGTTCGAGGACGCCTTTCCCTACAACGAAACCGAAGACCAGCAGAAGGCGATCAACGATGTGCGGAAGGACCTTGAAAGCACGCGTCCGATGGACCGCCTGGTGGTGGGCGACGTGGGGTACGGCAAGACGGAAGTGGCGATGCGGGCGGCGTTCAAGATCGTGAGCGAGGGGCGGCAGGTGGCGGTGCTGGCGCCGACCACGGTGCTGGCGTTTCAGCATGAGCAGACGTTTCGGCAACGTTTTCGCGCCTTTCCGGTGACGGTGGGGATGCTCAGCCGCTTCCGCACCAAGACGCAGCAGAAGGAAACGCTGGAGCTGCTGGCGCAGGGAAAACTCGACATTGTGGTCGGAACTCACCGGCTTTTATCAAAAGACGTGAAATTTCAGGATCTGGGATTGCTGGTGGTGGACGAGGAGCAGCGCTTCGGAGTGCGGCACAAGGAGCGCATGAAGCAGCTCAAGAAAGAAGTCCACGTACTGGCATTGTCGGCCACGCCGATTCCGCGCACGCTGAACATGTCGCTCGCAGGATTGCGCGACATGTCGGTGATCGAAACGCCGCCGCGCGACCGGCTGGCCATTCAGACGGTGGTCGCGGCGTGGGATGAGCACTTGATCGCGGTGGCGATCCAGCAGGAGCTGGCGCGGGGCGGGCAGGTCTATTTCGTTCACAACCGGGTAGACTCGATTTGGGAAATTGCGGCCTTGATTCAGCGGCTGGTACCGGAGGTGCGCATCGCGGTCGGCCATGGGCAGATGGACGAAGGCGAACTGGAGAAGGTGATGTTGAAGTTCGTGGAGCACGGTGCGGACGTGCTGCTCTCGACCACCATCATCGAGAATGGATTGGACATACCGCTGGCGAACACGATGATTATCAATCGCGCCGACCGGCTGGGGTTGAGCGAGCTGTATCAACTGCGCGGAAGGGTGGGGCGATCGAACCGCCGGGCTTATGCTTATTTGCTCGTGCCGGCGGAGGCGGAGCTGCAGCCGATTGCGCGGAAGCGCCTGGCGGCGATGCGGGAGTTCAGCGAGTTGGGCGCCGGATTCAAGATTGCCGCGCTCGATTTGGAATTGCGCGGCGCGGGCAACCTGCTGGGGGGCGAACAGAGCGGCAACCTGGACGCGGTGGGGTTCGACTTGTATGTGCAAATGCTCGAACAAACCGTGCGCGAGCTCAAGGGCGAAGCCGAGGAACCGACGGCGGAGCTGCAGCTGCACATGGGTCTCGACATTCGCATACCGGCGGAGTACGTGCCGGAGGAGAACCAACGGCTGCGGATGTACAAGCGGCTGGCCGAGGCGGAAACCACGGAGCAGCGCGAGGACGTGCTGCGCGAACTGCGCGACCGCTATGGAGCGCCGCCGGCTTCGGTGCAAAATCTGCTCGCCTATGCCGGGCTGAAGCCGGTGTGCCGGGCGCTGGGATTGCAATCCTTGGAACGGCGCCGCGATCAGCTCTGGCTGAAGTTCACACCGCAATCGCGGGTGGACCCAAGCCAGATTGCGGCGCTGTTGAAGCGCACGCGGGGGGCGCAGTTCACGCCCGAAGGCGTACTCAAGCTTCCCTTCGCGGTCAACGGGGCGGCGGCGGTGCTGGCGGAGACGGAACGGGTGCTGGCATCACTGACAAGCTAGCGTAGCCGCCTTCGATGTCGGTGGCATCGAGGCCCCAGGATTGAAGCAGGCTGACGGCGATGCTGGAGCGGTAACCGCTCTGACAGTAGGCGACAATGGGCCGGCCCGAGGGCAGTTCGGCACGGCGCGCGGACAGCTGCGCCAAGGGGATTTGCGTGCTTCCGGCGAGCGCGCCATGGGCGCGTTCGTTGTCGGTGCGGACGTCGAGCAGCCAGGCATCGGAGGGGACCAGCGCCGCGGGGATGCGGGGATGGCTGACGACATCCAGCGCCGAGGCCATGCCACCTTTGAGGTAGCCGGAGATGGCGTCCCATCCGATGCGGCCAAGTCGAAGGGCGGATTCGCGCTCGCGGCCGGGATTGGCAATGATCGCCAGGCTGCGGCGTCCTCCCGCGTCGTTCTGGAGCACGGTGCCACACCAGGTGGCGAAGGCGCCATCGAGCGGGATGTTTATGGCGCCGGGCCAATGGGCGGCGGCGAATTCAGACGCGGGCCGGGTGTCGAGCACGATTGTTCCCTGCCCTTGCAATTGCCCCAACTCGATGGCGCTGAGTGCGCGCAGCGATTGCTCGAGCGCAGTCGCGAGGCTGGGATGCTCCTGTGAGTTTAGAATCGCGTCATAAGTGAAGTACGCGGGCGCCTCGGGCTGATCGGCGAGGACGATTTTTAGGAACTGGTCCTCGCTCATGGGTTGGAGAGCGTAGTTGAACTGGCGCTGGGCGCCGATCGTGGTCACCCGCTCGGTGCTGATGTTTTTGCCGCAGAGCGAGCCGGCGCCGTGGGCGGGATAGACCAGTGTTGCGTCCGGCAACGGGAGGATTTTTTCCTGGATGGACTGATAGAGCAGGCGGCCCAGATCGAGCGCCGACCAGCCCAGGGCGGCGCGCAGGTCGGGGCGGCCGACATCGCCGGCGAAGAGCGTGTCGCCGGTGAGCGCGGCATGAGGGACAGGTGCTCCAGGTTCGAAAACGAGCAGCGTGATGGACTCCGGCGTGTGGCCTGGCGTGTGAAGGACGCGCGGCTTCACGCCGCCGAGCGCCAGCTCCTCGCCATCTTCAAAGGCGTGAAACGGGTAGCTCGCGCGGGCGCGCGAGCCGAGGCAGATCTCGGCGCCAGTGCGCTCGCGCACCTCGAGGGGGCGGGCGAGGAAGGCGGCGGGGACCTGGGTGAGGTGGGCGGGGGTGTGGGCCACGCCCAGCGGGTGCGCGGCTGCG
>JANWLQ010000146.1 GCA_025450725.1 Terriglobales bacterium | reverse complement strand
GTAGAAATAGGGAGGTGGGAGAGTTGGTAGCGCCAGTGGGATTTGAACCCACGATCTTCGCCTTGAGAGGGCGACGTCCTAACCGCTAGACGATGGCGCCACAACCAAGTTCTACGATAACATTTTCTTCAACTGCAGCCACCCCGACCGGCACTCGGGCGGCCGCCCGGGTTCCAAGCTGGGACGAACTTTGAGTTGAGCAGCATCCGTACCGGTTTGATCATCGAGCCGATCGAGTCGGTCATGAGCCCAAAATCGAGGTGTGCGACGTCGTCGTCAGCGCGGTGGTACATCGGCTGCAGGCCGAAGCTCGAGACCGTCTGCGCCACCACGCCGGCAATCGCCAACTGCAAATTATCCGAGCGGCAGAAGAAGTGTTCGGCCGGGTGCGGGTCGCCCACCAGCTTCGCGCCCTGGCGCGCCATTTCCGACCCCAGGTTCGAGCGCTGCCATCCGGTTAGCCAGAGCGTGTGCGCCGGCACCGCCGCGTCGGGCCAGCCGATCATCTCGAACTCGAGATTGGCGACAATATGGTCAAGCGGTACCGGCGGATGCTCAACAAAATATTTCGCGCCCGCGCCGCCCGTTTCCTCGCTGCCGAAAAATGCGAAGTAGACGCTGCGCTTGGGGCGCTCGCCCAGCGAAAGCATGCGCGCCAGCTCCAACACCGCGGTGCAGCCGGAAGCGTCGTCATCGGCGCCGTTGAAGATCGCGTCGCCGTTGTAGGCATGCTCAGGATTGACTCCAAGATGATCGAGGTGCGCGGTCAACAACAGCACCGGCGCGCCGGCGTCGCTGCCTTGCAGCATGCCCACCACGTTCGCCGTCGTGCCGAGCCGGGTTGCGCTCGTCGGCGGCGCGGGCGCGATCTCGATATAGGCGCCGCCGGGCGCCGCCGGCGCGATGCCGTACGCCTCAAGCTGGCTGGCGATATAGGTCGCGGCGATCAGTTCGTTCTGTGTGCCGCTTCCCCGCCCCTGCAAGGCGTCGCTGGCCAAAAAGTTCTCATGGCTCTCAATGCACTGACGGCAGGCGGCGTTGGGATTCAGCGCCGGGGCGGCGGGCGTTTGCGCCACCGCCGCCAGGCAGGCAAGCGCGGGCGCAAGAATTATGACCGGCAAGAATCGTCGCATCCGCCAACTTTACCAGAGCCGCGCGGCGAGGCCCGCCTCGGTTTATACTCGCGGCATGACTTCGGCAACTACCGGGGGCGCGGCGACCGGCGCGGCGATGACCGCGGCGGCGCCCGCCGCCTCGTCCGCGACGCAGCATCCGAGCTGGCACCCCGCCACGCGCGTTGCGTTTCGGTTTTGTGTCCTCTACTTCGGACTCTACATCTTTCTGACCCAGATGTTGACCTCGCTGCTGCTGGCGACGACCAACGACGCCGGCGCCTTCGAGGTGGACATGACCGCGCCGGTAAAGGCCATCGTCGCCTGGGTCGCGGCCCACGTCTTCCGCATCGCCCACCCGTTGGTCATGCGCGAGACCGGCAGCGGCGACCGGCAGTACGACTGGATCCTGCTGGCCATCATGCTCTTCCTGGCCGTGGTCGGGACCATCGTCTGGTCGGTGCTCGACCGCCGCCGCCTGAGTTACCCGACGCTCAACAAATGGTTCCGGCTCGTGGCCCGCTTCGCCCTGGGCGCAACGCTATTGACCTACGGCGCGGCCAAAATCATTCCGCTGCAGATGCCGTTCCCCGGGCTGCAGCGCCTGATCGAACCCTACGGAAACCTCTCACCCATGGGCGTGCTCTGGGCCTCGATCGGCGCCGCGCCCGCCTACGAGATCTTCGCCGGCTGCGCCGAGTTCCTCGGCGGCATGCTGGTCTTCCTGCCGCGCACGGCCACGCTCGGCGCCATGATTTGCCTCGCCGACGGCGTACAGGTCTTCATGTTGAACATGACCTACGACGTGCCGGTCAAGCTGCTCGCGTTCCATCTCATTCCGCTGTCGCTGTTCGTGATCGCGCCCGACGCGAAGCGCCTGGCCAACGTGCTGCTGTTCAATCGCCCGGCGCCGGTCTCAAGCGAACAGCCGCTGTTCCGCAGCGCCCGCAACAACCGCCTGGCGCTCTTTGCCCAGATCGTGGCCGGCATCTTCCTGATCACCGCCAACCTGTACGGCTCGGTTTCCAATTACAGCACGTTCGGACCAGGCCATCCCCACTCTCCGCTCTATGGCATCTGGAGCGTCGAGAACTTCACCAGCGACGGCATCGTTCATCCGCCGCTCCTGACCGACAACGCGCGCTGGCGCCGCCTGATCTTCGACCAGCCAAACACCATGATCATTCAGGCCATGGACGAGGTCAACCGCGGCTTTTACGCGAACATCAACATGCGCGCCCACGGCTTCGAGCTCACTCGCGCGACCGACAAGAACTGAAGGCGGATTTCAACTTCACCCAGCTCCCCGGCGACATCATGTTGCTCGAGGGCAACTTCGATGGCCACCACATCGTGGCCCGGCTCAACCTGGTGGACCGCTCGAAAATGAACCTGGTCAACCGTGGCTTCCACTGGGTGCAGGACTCTCCCTACAACCGTTAACGCGGCGCCTACCGCCCCGCCTACCGCAATGCCTGATTGGGATCGAGCGACGCGGCGCGACGCGCGGGGATCGCGCAGGCCGCCAGGCACGCCGCCAGTAGCACCGCCGCCGCCGCCGCCAGTGTCGCCGGGTCGGTCGGAGCGATGTGGTAGAGCTGGCTGGCGAGCAGCCGCCCGGTCAGCACGGCGGCCACCGTGCCCAAGGCAATGCCGCCCGCGGCCAGCCGCAAACCCTGGCCCAGCACCATCGCAACCACCGCCCGCCGCGATGCGCCCAGCGCAATGCGCACGCCGATCTCCCGGTTGCGCGCCGCCACTTGGTACGCCATCACGCCGTAAATGCCGGCGATGGCGAGCAACAGCGCCAGCGCCGCGAACCCGCTCATCAGCCATTGCTGGAACGCCTGGCCATCAACCGCATCGTCGGCGACCTGATCCATGGTCCGGATGTTGTAAACCGGCAGCGCCGCATCGAGTCCGGCGAGGCTGCTGCGTATCGCGCTCACCGCCGCCGCCTGCGGCAGCGCGGTGCGCACGGCCAGGTGCATGACCGACAAGCCCGTCGCCGGGTAGTACGCCTGCGGATACGCCGCCCCATCGCCCAGGCCTTGAATCGCGACGTTGGCTGCCACCGCCTTGATGGTGAGCCAGGGACTGGTTTGATCGCCTCTTTGGAACTGGTGACCGATCGCGCTCTTGCCGGCGAAATAGTGATCGGCAAATGCCTTGTTCACGATCACATTCAAGCCCGCCAAATGGCTCAGGTCCGCCGGTGCCGCACTGAGCCGGTCATAGTTGTCCCACGCTTGCTGGTCCGCGGCGCTGAAACCGGCGCCTCCGGTGAGCGGAATGCCCATGGTCGCAAAATAGTCGGTGGAAACCAAGGTCGACTCGACCAGGGCACGATCCCTCGCCGTTTGGCCTTGCAAGGTGATGTAGCCGTTATTGCCGCCTTCGATGGGCAACTCGCTGCTGTCCGACACAGCGGTAATCCCAGGCACGCCGCGCAAGCGATCGAGCAGCGCCTCGTTGAATCGCCGCTGCTGTTCGTCGGTCGCGTACTGCTTATCGGGCAGGGTGACGGACGCGGTCAACAACTGGTGCGGGTTGACGCCGATGGCGCTCGAGCGCATGCGCACAAAACTCTGAATGAACAGCCCGGCCGCGGCGACCAGCAACAACGAGAGCGCGATTTCGGCCATGATCAGGGCATCCCCCAGCCAGCGCCGCTTGCGGCCGGCGCCGGCAGTCGCGCCCGCTCCGGCCAGCTCGGCGTTCAAGCGCGGGCGCGCCAACTGCAGCGCCGGAGCCAACCCGAACAGCACCCCCGCCAACAAGGCCAGCCCGGCCGTGAAGGCCAGCACCGGAGTGTTGATCGTGATCGCGTTGTATTGCGGCAGCGTGAACGCCTTCAGGCCAACCACCGCGCGCACGCCCGCCCAGGCCATGCCGGTGCCGAGCGCCGCTCCGGCGAGAGCCAGCATGACCGCCTCGGTCAGCAATTGGCGCACAATCTGGCCCGGCTGCGCGCCCAGCGCCATGCGGATCGCCATTTCCTTCTGCCGCCCCAGGGCGCGCGCCAGCAGCAGGTTGGCGATATTGGCGCAGGCGATCAGCAACACCATGCCCACCACCCCAACCAGCGTCAGCAGCGAACTGCGCTGCGGCGCGCGCAACAAGCGGTCGCGCAGCAGAAACAGGTGGGCGCCGATGTCGGGGTTGTCGTGTTCTTTCGCCAGGCGGCCCGCAATGGCGCTGATCTCGGCCTGCGCGGCCGGCAGCGTGACCCCCGGCTTCATCCGCCCGATGCCGCTGTACTGATGCTGGCCGCGCGGCCCCAGAGCCTTGGCCGCCATATCTTGCGCCGTCCAGATCATCGTCTGCGGCTGCAGGCGGAAGCTTGCGGGCGCAACGCCAATGACGGTATAGGCCTCGCCATCCAACTCGATCGTACGACCCACGGCGGCGGGATCGCCGCCCAGGTGGCTCTCCCAAAAATTATGGCTGACCACGGCAATGTGGTTTTTCCCGGCCTGGTCCTCACCTTCCTGGAACGTGCGGCCCAGCTCCGGGTGGACGCCCAGCAAACTGAAGAAGTTTGCTTGGGTGGGCACCACCTTGACCCGCTCGGGCGCGCCTGCCTTGACGCCATAGTTCATGTCGCGCGGGTAGTTGTAGAGCGTCATGGCGGCGAACTCATGGCTCTGCGCCTGCCAATCGAGATAGTCAGGGCCGGTGAGCGGAAAATTGCCCGGCGCCGATTCGGTCTCGTACAACTGGACGAGCTGCTGCGGTTGCGCAAGCGGCAGCGGCGCCAGCATGATCGCGTCCACCAAGCTGAAAATGGCCGTGTTGGCGCCGATTCCGAGAGCCAGGACCAGGACAGCCAGGGTGGTGAAGCCGGGCGTGCGCCGCATCATGCGCCAGCCAAATTGGACGTTTTGCAGGAGGGCCATAACTACATATACTCCGCTCCGAGAACAAGGTTAGCGGAAGATCGTATTCGTGTTTTCTTCGTGTACAATCGGGGCATGGACGGGCGCAAGATCATTCACGTGGACATGGACGCGTTCTACGCCTCGGTCGAGCAGCGGGATGATGCGGCGCTGCGCGGGCGTCCTGTCGTCGTGGCCTGGAAGGGCGCCCGCTCGGTGGTGTGCGCGGCCTCATACGAGGCGCGGCGGTTCGGTGTGCGTTCGGCCATGCCCGCGCTGCGAGCGGAGCGGTTGTGTCCCGAGGCGGTGTTCATTCCGCCCGATTTCACCCGCTACAAGGAAGTTTCGCGGCAGATGCGGGAGATCCTGCGCCGGCATACCGACCTGGTCGAACCCCTATCGCTCGACGAAGCGTACCTCGACGTAACCGAGAACAAATGCGGGCTGCCGACGGCGACGCGGGTGGCGAAACTGATTCGCGAGCAAATTCGCGAGGAACTGGCGCTCACCGCCTCGGCCGGCGTGGCGCCGAACAAGTTTTTGGCCAAGATCGCCTCCGACTGGCGCAAGCCTGACGGGCTGTTCGTGGTGCAGCCGGGCGAGGTGGACGCCTTCCTGGCGCCGCTGCCCGTCGGGCGCCTGCCGGGAGTGGGCGCGGTGACTGAAGCCCGCCTGGGCGAGTTGGGCATCGCGCGCGTGGACGACATACGCCGTTGGACGATCGAGAATCTGGAGGAGCGCCTGGGGCGCTACGGCGCGCGGCTGTGGCAACTCGCCCATGGCGTAGACGAATCCGCTGTCGTACCGAACCGCCCGACGAAATCCATCTCGGCCGAGACCACGTTTGAGGAGGACATTTCGCTGGCCTCGACCGGCGAGCATATCGCCGAACTCGCCGAGCGCGTCTGGAACGCCGCGCGGCGCGACGGACGCGCGGCGCGCACCGTGGTGCTGAAGTTAAAGACACGTGAGTTCGCCAACCTGACCCGCAGCCAGACACTGCCCGCGCCGCTGGCCTCAAGTGCGGAACTGGCCTCGACGGCGCTGGCTCTTTGCCGGCGAGTATTGTTGGCCCCGGAACAACGCTACCGGCTGGTCGGCGTCGGCGTCAGCCATCTGCAATAAACGTCAAGCCAGCGCGATGAGGCCCCGGCCATACCCGATTGCCCCCAACCGCCGCGCCATGCCGACCGCCGAGCGTTGGCCGGTTGCGGACGGGAGGAACGGCTGTATTATGACTAGATCATGCTGCGATTCAATCTTGGCCTTCCCCTGGCCGCCGCGCTCGCGCTGGCGGCTGTTCCTCTCTGCGCCCAAGCCCGTGGCGGGCGCGGCGCCACGGCGCCGACCGGCCCCGTCGGCGATTTCTTCCAATACAATCCCACCGCCAAGGAAGCGGCGGAAATTCCCACCGGTCCTCCAGTCGTAACCCAGCACCAAATTACTCTCGGCGGCCAGACGCTGGCCTACACGGCGCGAGTCGGCATGATGCCCATCCACAACGCGACCACCGGCGTCGTCGAGGGCTACCTGAACTACACCTATTACAGTAAGGACGGCGTCAGCGACATCGCAACGCGGCCGGTCACCTACTGCTTCAACGGCGGACCTGGCTCGGGCACCATTTGGCTGCACATGGGCGCATTCGGGCCGAAGAAGATTAAGCTCGAGCCAAACGGTATGTCGGCGCCTCCGTATACCTACGAGGACAATCCCAACACACTGCTCGACCAGACGGATCTGGTCTTTATTGACGCCATGGGCACCGGCTGGTCGCGACCAACCAAGCCCGAATACGGCGCCGACTTCTGGGGCGTGGATAACGACATCGCCGCGTTTGCCGAGTTCATCCGCAGCTTCACCAATGAATACGACCGCTGGGCCTCGCCGCGTTTTCTCGCCGGCGAGAGCTACGGCACGACCCGCGCCGCCGGGCTTTCCGGCTACCTGACCGACCACGATATGCCGGTGGCGGGCGTGTTCCTGCTCTCGACCATTATCAACAGCGAGAGCCGCGCCGGCGACCTTGCCTTTGTTACGGTCCTGCCCACGCAGGCAATGACCGCCTGGTACTACCACAAGGTTGCGCCCGACCTGCAAAAGCTGAGCGCGGCCGACATGTCGAAAGCGGCGCTGGATTTTGCCGGCCACGAGTACATGCAGGCCCTCTACGATGGCGCTCGCATGAGCGCCGAGCAGCGGGTCAAGGTGGTCAACGACCTGCATCGCTTCATCGGGCTGCCCGCGGATTACATCTCGCAAAACGACCTGCGCATTAGTCTGGGCCAGTTCTCGACCGAGCTGCTCCGGTCGCAACACGAGATGACGTCGCGCCTTGACAGCCGCTTCCCCGGCTATTTGCCCAACGGCGGCGCCGAGTCTACACCATTCGACTTTAGCGACGCCAATATCGAGAATTCGTTTCTCACCGCCTACGAGCAGTACATGCGGCACGAGTTGAACTACAAGAACCCCGACATCTATTACGTGCTCGGCGGCGGGATTGGGCGCTGGTCGGGCAGCTACGACACGGTAACCAACCTGGAGGATGCGTTCGCCCGCAATCCGCGAATGAAGCTGATGGTGGCCATGGGCTACTACGACTTCGCGACCGTCTACGGGGCGGTGGAGTGGACGCTGGCGCAGATGAAAATCTCGCCCCAGGTGCGCGAGCACAATATCATGACCGGACATTACGAATCGGGTCACATGGTTTACATTGACGCCGCGGCGATGGTCAAGATGCGCGCCGACATGCGCCGTTTTTACGAGGGCGCGATGAACGCGAAGTAAAATAGTTCCATCGCATTGGAGAACCGACCACCGCCGCCGGAAGACGCCGACGCTACGCCTTTGCCCCGGCTGCGGCGTCTGGCGCGCTACGCCCAACCCGACCAGCTTTACTTCGTGCTCGCCATAGTCATCGGTATTGTGGCTGGGCTGGCAGTGGTGCTTTTCCGCTGGACGATCGATCAAATTGACCTTCGCCTGCTCACGGCGGCGCCGTCGCGGCTACGCATCGTGCTGGCGCCGACGCTGACCGGCCTGGTGATCGGTGTGTTGGCGGTGCGCGCCTTCCCGCGGGCGCGCGGAAGCGGCGTCAACCAGACCAAGGCGGCGCTCTATATTTACGACGGATACATTTCGCTGCGGACCGTGATGGGCAAGTTCATCACCTCGGCGCTGGCGATTGGCAGCGGCCAGTCGCTCGGCCCCGAGGATCCGTCGCTGCAGGTGGGCGCAGGGCTGGCCTCGTTCATTGGGCGGCATCTCAAGCTCTCGCGCGCGCGGCAGCGCCTGCTGGCGCCGCTGGGCGCGGCCGCGGGCCTGGCGGCGGCGTTCAATGCCCCGATTGCCGCGGTGCTGTTCGTCATCGAGGAGGTCATTGGGCGTTGGAGCTCGGGCGTGATTGGCGCGGTGGTGCTGGCGGCGGTCTCGAGCACGGTGGTGGCGCGCTGGTTTTTCGGCGACCATCCGTTGTTCACATCGCCGCCCTTTGAGTTGCGGCACATCTCGGAATTGCTGGCGTACGCGGCGCTGGGAGTGGCCGGAGGCCTGGGTTCGCTGCTCTTCGTCAAGCTGGTGGCCTGGATGCGGCCGCGGTTGCTGGCGCTGTCGCGGGCGCAACAGTGTCTGCTGCCGGCGGGCGCCGGCCTGGTGGTTGGGGTCATCGGCATTTGGTTTCCCCAAGTGATGGGCGCGGGCTACGGGGCGATCAATCACGCCATGGCGGGCAACTTTCTGCTGCGCACACTGCTGCTGCTAACGCTGCTCAAGATCGTCGCCACGGCGGTATCGTTCACCAGCGGCGCCCCGGGCGGCATGTTCGCTCCGACGCTGTTCATCGGAGCGATGCTGGGGGCTTCGGTGAACGGGGTGGAGCGGGTGCTGCTGCCGCATTATGCCGCCAGCATGGGTGTTTATGCCCTGGTGGGGATGGGCACGGCGTTCGCCGCCATACTGCGATGTCCAATGACGTCGGTGTTCATGGTGGTCGAGGTTTCTGGCAGCTACGACATCGTGTTGCCGCTGCTGATTTCAAACACCCTCGCCTACTTCATTTCGCGCACCTGGCAGCCAGTGCCAATCTTCGATCTGCTGACCCAGCAGGACGGCCTGACATTGCCGTCGATGGAAGAGCGCAGGGAGGAGCAGGTGCTGCACGTCGAGGACGCGATGCGTCCCGCCGCGCCGGGCGCGCTCGTCGTTGCCGAGCCTGCCACGATCAAGGAGGCGCGTGCGCTCGCGCTCGCCAGCGGGGCCAAGCTGTTGTTGGTCAAGGGCGCTGATGGGGCCTGGTACGGAGTCACTCCGGAAAAGATCGAGACTCTGGCGCGCGCGCACACCGAAAGCGATGCGCTGCAGCCGCTCCTCGGGGACGAACGGCCGCTGCCGCCACTGTATCCCGACCAACCGTTGGAGGCGTTTCTGCGCCAGGCCGGCGATGAACCCTTACTGCCAGTAATACACCGCGCGCACGGCGGGTTACTGGGGGTGCTGGCGCTTACGGACGCGCTTGCGGCCTACCGAAGAGCCGGCTAACTAGCCGCTTGCATTTGGAGTGAGTTGTGTTCTAATCCCCCCATGAGCAACGTCAACCGCTTACAGCCGCTGAGTTTATTAATCATGCGTGTGGCCGCAGGAGCCATTGTTCTTGACCACGGCATTCGCAAGTTCCAGTTCCCGGGGTTCGCCGGATATCTTCAGTTTCAGCACATGCCGGCGTGGCTCAACTCGGTCACGGCGGGATTCGAAGTCGTCGTGGGCGCGCTGCTGATCGTGGGATTGCTGACGAAGTGGGCGGCCATTGGCACCGCGCTGTACATGGTGGTCGCCGCCGTATTGGCGCATCCCATCGGCCATTTGTTCCAGGAACCGGCCATGCTCTTTGCCCTGGCGGCGGGCCTGCTGGCGTTTGGGCCAGGCATGGCGGCGCTTGACGGCATGATTGGCAAGACGGCCTAGAGCCAGCCATGCACCGGCTCTGGGGATGCGCGCTCTTCTGTGTGACACTCGCAGCTGGCGCGCAGCAACCGGCATTCACGCTGGGCAGCGCCACCGCGCGCGCAGGTCAGAAAGCGACCGGCCATCTCGACGTGCCGGCCGGCAAGGACGCGGGCATGCGCCTGCCGGTAGTGGTGATGCGCGGGATTCATCCCGGGCCGGTATTGGCGCTGGTCACCGGAGCTCACGGCACCGAGTACGCGTCCATCATCGCGGTGGAGCAGCTCATCCAGCACCTCGATCCTTCGCGAATTTCGGGAACAGTGCTGCTGCTGCCGCTGGTCAATGTGCAGTCGTACTTGCAAAAGGTGCCACACCGCAATCCGGTGGATGGCAAAAGCATGAATGGGTTTTATCCGGGCGACCCGAACGGCACCCAAACCGACCGTGTGGCGGCGATGATTACAGCGCAGGTGGTCGAACGTTGCGACTACTTGGTTGACTACCACGGCGGCGACATCGACGAAAACCTGCGGCCTTACAGTTACTGGTCCAAGACCGGCCATGCGGCGTTAGATGCCATGGCCCGCCGCATGGATCTCGCGTTCGGACTCGACCACATTATTGTCGAGACGGGGCGTCCGCGGGACCCGGCGCACTCACGATTTCTCGATACCACCGCCGCAACGCGCGGCAAGCCGGCGATCGCGGTCGAGGCCGGGCGCTCGGGGCGGGTTGATGCGGCCGAAGTCGCCCGCCTGGTGAACGGCACGGTGAGCCTGATGCGGCTGTTGAAAATGTTGCCGGGCGAGCCGACGTTGGTGGCTCATCCCATCTGGATCGGCAAAGTGGACACTGTCTCAAGTCCGGTGGAAGGGATTTTTTATCCCACCGTGGATCGCGGCACCCGCATGCGCGCCGGAGCCAAGCTCGGCTACGTAACCGATTTTTTCGGCAAGACGATTTACGAGGCGCGCGCGCCGGCCGCGGGCGAAGTGCTCTACATCTGTGCGGTGCCGACCATGAACAAGGGCGGCACGATCGCCAACTTCGGCGAAGTGACGCTCGTTCCCTAACGGAGAAACCCATGTTGCACATTGATACCGGCAATACCGCTTTTATGATTCTTTGTACCAGCCTGGTCATGCTGATGACGCCGGGCCTGGCATTTTTTTATGGCGGGCTGGTCGGGCGCAAGAACGTGCTGGCGATCATGATGCAAAGTTTCGTCTCCATGGGTTGGACGACGGTGATCTGGTATTGCTATGGTTACTCGCTCTGCTTCAGCGGCGACTGGCACGGAGTGATTGGAAATTTTCACAACGCGTTTCTGCGCGGCGTGTCGCTGGCCTCGCCCTCGCCCAATGACACCATTCCGCTGATGGTGTTCATCGCCTATCAAATGATGTTCGCCATCATCACTCCGGCGCTGATTTCGGGCGCCTTTACCAACCGGGTGACGTTCAAGGCATACATGCTGTTTTTGACCGGTTGGCTCACGCTGGTCTATTTCCCTTTCGTGCACATGATCTGGGGCGGAGGGTTTCTGGCGCAGTGGGGCGTGCGCGACTTTGCCGGCGGTATCGTTGTGCATAACATTGCCGGCATTGCGGCGCTGGCCTCCGTGTTGTTTGTCGGGAAGCGGCGCGTGCTCGACCGCGGCCCGCACAGCATTCCGCTGGTGGCGCTAGGCACCGGCCTGCTCTGGTTCGGGTGGTACGGCTTCAACGCGGGCAGCGAGATGCGGGTTGACACGGTGACGGCCAGCGCCTTTCTCAACACCGACATCGCCGCCTCATTCGCCGCCGTCGCGTGGCTGCTGATTGCCT
The DNA here is from genome assembly GCA_025450725.1 of Terriglobales bacterium. Taxonomy (GTDB): domain Bacteria; phylum Acidobacteriota; class Terriglobia; order Terriglobales; family SCQP01; genus SCQP01. The sequence goes on along the minus strand of JANWLQ010000146.1, from coordinate 430 downwards.
GGCGAAGGGAGAAGAAGCCGAAGTTCCTCGGTCTGCTCACCGGCGCCGTGGCCGGCCTGGCCACGATCACTCCGGCCGCCGGTTATGTGTCGCCCACGACGGCCATGATTATCGGGCTGGCCGCGGGGCTCGTCTGTTACTGCGCGGTCGAGCTCAAGAACCGCTGGCACTGGGACGATGCGCTGGACGTGTGGGGCGTGCACGGCGTGGGCGGGTTTTTGGGAATTGTGCTGCTCGGCGTATTCGCCGACCAGAGCTACAACGCGGCCGGGCCCAATGGCCTGCTGCACGGCAACCCCGGCTTTTTCGTGAAGCAATTAGTCGCGGTGTTGTTCAGCACGGCGTGGGCGTTCGTGTTCACCTACGGCATGCTTTCGATCATTGACCGGTTTACCGAGGTCAAGGTGGACGAGGCGTGCGAAACGGCGGG
>JANWLQ010000145.1 GCA_025450725.1 Terriglobales bacterium | reverse complement strand
GGTGATGTCGTCGTTCTCGGGATGCTTTACTGGCAATTGCTCCCGCGCGGCCGCCAGAATCATCGCGCCGATGCGTACGAGCTCGCGCCCGTGCTCGGGCGCGATGGTCAAGCCGAGATCCGCCGCTTCGGCGATGACGTAGAACATTCCGCCCCAGGCGACGTCCACCTTGACCGTTCCGAGGCCGGGGACGTCGAGCTTGGCGTCGAGATGCGCGGCGAAGGCGGGTACGTTCTCAAACGTCACGCGCGTCGCCTTGCCGGCGCGCATCATGACCTCGACTTCGATCATTCCGGCCGGCGTCTCCAGGCGCATCCGGTTCGCGCCTTCGACGGTTGGCACAATGCCGGTTTCGGCCAGTACCGTTGCGACGCAAATGGTGTTGCTGCCCGACATGGGCGGATACTCGATCTGCTCCATGATCACGAATCCGGCATCGGCGCCCGGCACGGTGGGCGACAACAGAATATTGCAGCAGAGCGCTGGGTAGCCGCGCGGCTCGCGCAGCATGCGGCGGCGCAACTGGTCGCGGTGGTCGCGCAGATGCATCATTTTGGCGTACATGGTGGCGCCGGGCACGTCGGCCACACCGCCTACGATGACCCGCCCGGGTTCGCCGCAGGCGTGTACGTCCACCGCTGAAATCAATCCCGTGAGGTTCATGGTTTGGGGGCCCGCCGCAGCTCGGCGACGACCTCGGCCGCGACGGCGCGGGCGCGGGCCAAGTCCTCGCGCGCGAACGACACCGCGCCCACGCGCGCATGGCCTCCCCCGCCGTAGCGTTCACAGACTTTGGCCAAATTGACCAGGTGGGGGATTTCCATCCAGGGATTGGAGCCGATCGAGACTTTCATGCGCTGCGCGCCGCGGCCCACGCCCACACAATAGACGGCCTCGGGACAGTAATAGTAGGGGATGAACTTGTTGTAACCCTCCAAATCGAGATCACTGACGTCGAAGTAGATCACGCCCTCGACACACTCCATCCGCGCATGAATCAACTCCAGCGATTTTCCATGCCGGGCCAGCAGCGGCTGGAGCTCGCGCCGGACGTATTCGCGCTCGACCAGGTCGCCAAGCGTCGTCGTTAGAAAGTCGGGTATCAGGCGCGGCAAGAAGCCGGGATCGGTCGAACCCTCGATGGCCAGCATCAACCGCAGCGCGGGCTCCTTGAGTTCGACCGCCGCCTGGGCGCTGGGGAAGTGGGCCTGGTCAATCAGGTCCGCCCAATGGATCAAGTCGGCTAAAGGTGCGGTGTCGAGGCCGAACCACTCACGCCCAACATCGGCGATCAACTTGCTGCAGGAGCCATATTTCGGGTCGAAAAATTTCTGCGGATTGTTCTCGTTCCGAAAGTGCTCGGCATCGGCGGGGGTCAGAAACGCGCTCTGATGGTGATCGAACCACCAAGTAACGCGCGGGTCGCGCGAGTATTTGAAATCAACGATTGCGTTATCGGGCGCGTCAAAATCGGCCCGCTCGAACAATCCATTGGCGGTGTGGCTCAGCCCTCGATACTGGTACTCGGTTGCCTGTGCACCGGCAGCCGCCGGGCGCGCGCGGCGGTGCAGTGCGGTGAACAGCGCGGCGGAAACCGAGCCATCAAAACAATGATTATGAAAGTAGACGTTGACGGTGGCCAAGATTGCTCCTGCATAGGCCCACTCAGAATGAGCACCCGCGCCGTGGAAGTCAAGCGGCGGGCCATCCCTTTCCAGCCGGTTGGTAAGCCCCACCCGGCCTACGATTAATGCTATGGACCTCGAACTCAATCAGGAACAGCAGGAACTGGTGCGCACGGTGCGCGCCTTCGCCGAGCGGGAGATCGCTCCTCACGTGATGGAGTGGGACGAGGCCCAGGCGTGGCCGGCCGACGTGCTGCGCCAACTGGGCGCGATGGGTTTGCTCGGCGTGCTGGTGCCGACCGAGTACGGCGGCAGCGGGCTCGGCTACGTCGAGTACGCGCTCGCCATCGCCGAGCTGGCCCGGGTGGATGGCAGCATCGGGCTGATCGTCGCCGCGCACAATTCGCTGTGCACCAATCACATCTTTAAATTCGGCAGTGAGGCGCAGCGCCAGCGGTATCTGCCCAAGCTGGCCACCGGCGAATGGATCGGCTGTTGGAGTTTGACCGAGCCGCAAGCGGGCTCCGACGCCGGCGGCACCCGCACCACCGCCGCCGCGACCGACGGCGGCTGGCGGCTGAACGGCGCCAAGACGTTTACCACCAACGGCAATCACGCCCAGGTATGCGTGGCCATGGCGGTAACCGATCGCAGCCAGGGCAAGCACGGCATCTCGGCCTTCATCATTGAGCAGGGAACACCGGGATTCCGTCCGGGCAAGAAAGAAAACAAGCTCGGCATGCGTGCCAGCGACACGAGCGAAATCATTTTCGAAGATTGTCAGGTGCCGGCCGGAAGCCTTCTGGGCAAGCCAGGCTCCGGCTTTGTGGACGCGCTGCAGATTCTCGATGGCGGCCGTATCAGCATTGCCGCGCTTGGCCTGGGCATGGCGCAAGGCGCCTATGAGGCGGCACGCAAGTATGCGTTACAGCGCAAGCAGTTCGGCCAGGCGATCGCGGAATTTCAAGCCATTCAGTGGAAGCTGGCCGACATGGCGACCGAGATCGAGGCGGCGCGCCTGCTCACGATGAGCGCGGCCTGGCAAAAAGATCAGGGCCAGACCGTGACCCGCGCCTCGGCCATGGCCAAACTGTACGCCGGCGAAGTGGCGGTGCGCGCCGCCAATGAATGCGTGCAGATTCACGGTGGCTACGGATTCATCAAGGATTATCCGGCGGAGAAGTTTTATCGCGACGTGAAACTGTGTACCATCGGCGAGGGCACCAGCGAGATTCAAAGGCTGGTGATTGCCCGCGAACTGCTCAAAAAATAGAAGGTATGGAATTTCTCGAGAATCTGCGGTCGGGGGACTCACGGTTCCTGGCGCGGGCGTTGAGCGCGGTGGTCGAACGCGCGCCGGGCGCGGCAGGGCTGCTGCGCGCCATCTACCCCGCCACCGGGCACGCGCTGGTGGTCGGGTTGACCGGCCCCCCGGGTTCGGGCAAGAGCACGCTGGTGGACGGCCTGGCGCGCGCCTATCGCTTGCGCGGTGAAACGCTGGGCGTGGTCGCGGTTGACCCGACCAGCCCGTTTACGGGTGGCGCCATTCTCGGCGACCGAATCCGCATGCAGGCGCACCACGCCGACCCCGGTATTTTCATCCGCAGCCTGGCCACGCGCGGCGCGCTGGGCGGCTTGGCGCAGGCGGCGAGCGACGTGGTCGCGGTGCTCGATGCCGCGGGCAAGGATCGCATCCTGGTCGAGACGGTGGGTGTGGGGCAGGACGAGGTGGATATCATCCAGTTGGCCGATGTGACCGTGGTCGTCCTGGTGCCGGGCATGGGCGACGAGGTGCAGGCGATCAAGGCTGGGCTGATGGAGATCGCCGACGTCTTCGTCATCAACAAATGCGATCGCGGGCCGGAGAAGCTCGAGCAAGAGATCAAAGCCATGCTGGCGCTGGCGCCGAGCGGCGCCGAGGCCGACGCCTGGGGGCCGCCGGTGGTCAAGACGGTGGCCACGCAGGGCGAGGGAATTGAAGGTCTGACGACCGTGATCGCCGAGCGCGTGGCCTGGATTGAGGCGCACGGCGGATTGGCGCGGCACCGCGCCCGGCAATGGCAGCAGCGGCTGCGGCAGTTCGCGCGCGACCGCCTGGCGCAACGTCTGCTCGATCCCTGGCTGACGGAGGAACGGGTTGAGCGCCTGGCCGAGTCGATCGCCACCCACGGCACCGACCCGTATACCGCGGTTGACGCTTTGATCCAGCAAGCCCTCGAAACATCTCTGCAATAATGGTGGGTGCCTTTGCCGCGGGAAATTCCGGTTGGATTTGACCATTTGGGCGTCGCCGTGCCCGATATTGACGCGGCCTGCCGGCTCTATGCCGCGCTGGGGCTGGTCGCCGGCGAGCGTGAGGTGATTGCCCACGAGCAAGTGACGGTGGCCATGCTGCCCCTGGCGCATGGACGCCTCGAGCTGCTCGAACCGACCAGCGCCGAATCGCCGGTGGGCCGCTTTCTCGCGAAGCGTGGGGCCGGCATTCATCATGTGGCATTGCGCGTGGCCGATCTGGCCGCAACGGTGGAACGGCTACAGGCGGCCGGCGTGCGTCTGGTGCACGCGACGATTCAGATCGGCACCGGCGGCCATCGCTACGTGTTTGTGCACCCGTCGAGCAACGGCGGCGTGCTGCTCGAACTGGTGGAAGGGGAACCATGACCGCGAACGAACCCATCACAATTGGCATTATTGGCGGTAGCGGGCTGTATTACATGCCCGGCCTGACCGATACCGAGGAAGTCCGGCTCGACACCGCCTTCGGCGCGCCCTCCGATCCATATCTTGTCGGGCGGCTCGAGGGAGCGCGCGTCGCGTTTCTGTCGCGCCATGGCAAAGGGCATCGCTATACGCCGACCGAAGTTCCGTACCGGGCGAACATTCTGGGCTTCAAGCAACTCGGGGTCGAGCAAATACTTTCGCTCTCGGCCGTGGGTTCGCTGAAGGAAGAGCGGCGTCCGCTCGACTTCCTCCTGCCCGATCAGTTCATTGACCGCACGCAGCACCGCGTCGCTACGTTTTTTGGCGATGGATTGGTGGGCCACGTGGGCTTTGCCGAGCCGACCTGCGGCCGTCTGCGAGGGTTGGTTGCCGCCGCCTGCCGCGCCGCCGGCGTGACCGTGCACGCCGGCGGTACCTACGTCAATATGGAAGGCCCCGCGTTTTCGACCCGCGCGGAGTCGAACCTGTACCGTTCCTGGGGCGCCGACGTGATCGGCATGACCAACCTCACCGAGTGCAAGCTGGCGCGCGAGGCGGAGATTTGTTACGTCACCGTGGCCATGATCACCGACTACGACTGCTGGCGCGAGGGGCACGACGCGGTCACGGTGCAGGAGATCATCGCCAATCTGACCCAAAACGCCGCTCAAGCCGCCAACGTGGTGCGCCACGCGGTGGGCGCCATGCGCGGCGCGGGGCGCGGGTGCGGATGTGGCGCGGCGCTGAAGCATGCGCTCATGACCGATCCGAAGCTGATTCCTCCGGCCACACGCGAACGGCTGCGTCCGCTGGTGGGCAAATATCTCGACTAGAGGGTACGATAAAGAGCTATGTCACTGCTGGTTGTCGGTTCCGTTGCTTTTGATGACATTACCACCCCGCGCGGTCGCGCGCCCCGCGTTCTTGGCGGTTCGGGCACCTATTTCGGGCTGGCGGCGTCGTTTTTTACCCAGGTGCGCCTGGTGGGCGTCGTGGGCGAGGATTTCACCGACGCCGACGAGGCCATCTTTAAGAAGCGCGGCATTGATACCCGCGGCCTGGAACGCGCCAAGGGGAAATGCTTTTTCTGGGCCGGCGAGTACGAGTCAGATCCGAACGTGCGCCACACCACCAAAACCGAGCTCAACGTGTTCGAGCATTTCTCGCCCAAGCTGCCGGCCGAGTACATGGATTCGGAATACTTGTTTTTGGGCAACATCGCGCCCACGCTGCAATGCCAGGTGCGCGACCAGCTCGGGCCGCGGGTCAAGCTCGTGGGCGGCGACACCATGAACTTCTGGATCACCGGCATGCCGGCCGAAGTGCGCCGCTTTCTCTCCCGCCTGCACATTTTGACCATTAACGACAGCGAGGCCCATCTGCTCACCGGCGAGCACAACCTGCACCGCGCCGCGCGCGCCATAATCGCCATGGGCCCGGCCACGGTCGTGATCAAGCGCGGTGAACACGGCGCTACGTTGTACGGCACCAGCGATTACTTCGGTGTGCCCGGCTATCCGCTGGAGGATGTCTTCGACCCGACCGGCGCCGGCGACTGCTTCGCGGGCGGCATGCTTGGGTACCTGGCGCAGCAAAACCGGTGGGATGACGCCGCGCTGCGCCGCGCCGTGGTTTATGGCTCGGTCATGGGCAGCTTCGCCTGCGAGCGCTTCGGAGTCGACCGTCTGACGGAAATCACCTCCGCCGACGTGGATGCGCGCTACCGCGAATTCATCGCGTTGACTCGCTTCGATGCCTGAGAGCGCGCCTGCAACCGATCATGCCGGGCGTCACGCCTTGGCGTGGGCCGGACTGGCTCTGGGGGCGGGCGCGGCGACCTGGATTTGGGCCTTCATACACCACACTCTGCTGCTCTACGGTGATGCCACCGCCCACCTCGCCATAGCCAGGCGCATGGTGGATTCGGCCACGCCGGGATTGTCGCAATGGGGAACGGTGTGGCTGCCGCTGCCGCACCTGCTGATGGCGCCGTTCGTACTGGTTACCGCCTGGTGGCAATCGGGCTTGGCGGGCTCGCTCCCTTCGCTTGCGGCCCTGGTGGTCGCGACCTGGCTGCTGCATCGCATCGTCGCCCGGCAGTGGGGGGCGGTGGCCGCCGGCTGGGCGGCCGCATTTTTCTGCCTGAATCCTTCGCTGCTCTACCTGTCGGTCGTGCCCATGACCGAGTCAATTTATTTGGCCGCGTTTCTGGGCGTGGTCGAACGCTGTGTGGCATATGCCGACGAACCCCGTCCGGCTACGGCCTGGCAGATCGGCGCCTGGGGTCTGGCGGCCAGCCTGTGCCGGTACGACGGTTGGTTTCTTCTGCCCTTCGCGCTCTGGGTCGTGGCGCGGTACGCCGCGGACGCGCAGCGGGCCATGGCCGCCGGTCTGCGCTTCTGCCTGGTGGCCGGCATCGGGCCGGTGTTCTGGCTGATCTACAACTGGTGGTACTTTGACGACCCGCTGGCGTTTGTCCGCGGTCCGTATTCGGCGCGGCAGATTGCGCTGCGCGGCGGGACCTACCCCGGCGATCACAATCTCTGGCTCGCGGCCCTGTATTTTTTGAAAGCTGTGACACTCACCTGCGGTGTGCCGCTCATGCTTCTCGCGACGGCCGGGTGGCTCGTCTGGCGGGGCCGCGGCGCCGGCTGGTTATTGCT
>JANWLQ010000144.1 GCA_025450725.1 Terriglobales bacterium | reverse complement strand
TAGGTCGCGAGCAGGCCTTCGGGCGCGATTACGTTGGCGGAGTTGAAGAATTTCCCGCCGCGGCGCTCGGCGAATCCGGAGACGATGGAGGCGCCGCGCCGGCGGGCGATGCGCGACAGGGCTTCGAAGGTGGGTCCGGAGCCTGCGGGTTCAGCGACGTGCGCGACTTCGGCGGCCGTTTGAAAGGTGTAGCCGGAGGGGAATAGTTCGGGCAGCAGGTAGAGATCGGCGGCGCCGGCCGACTCGATGAGCCGCTCGGCGCGGGCGAGGTTGTCAGCCACGGCCAACAGGGCGGGCTGCATTTGGATGAGGGCGAGTTGCATGCGGCGACGCCTACTTCTACTTTTTGGGATTGGCGGGCGGGCTGCCGGCGCTCGAGGGAGGCGTGAGGCCGTTCATGCGGAGGTACTCGACCATTTGTCCATAGTGATCGTTGGCGTGGGCGGGGAGGTCGGCGGCTTCGAACAGGCGGGTGTCGCGGGCGCCGGGCTTCAGCGGCAGGGTGGCGTTTTCCAAGGTGATTGTGTCGATCGCATGGTGAGAATAAGCGAAGGAATCTTTTAGGAACCGCACTATGTCGGCTTTGCTGGTGATATTCGCCGGACCGTTTTCCTCGTAGGCCACAGGGGGCGCCTGGTTGAGAATGTGTCCGGCGATGAGGTAGTTGGCGGCGGCGATGTGCTTGACCTCCTGCGCGAAGGTGCGCACGCCGTTGAAGTTGCCGATCGAGGCTGAGGGGGCGAAATTGTATTTGTCCGCGGGCATGGCTTCGGCGGCGGGCACGATGTCATGCTCGACCGAGGTCAGGCCGCGGTTGAGCTGCTGGGCGATGGTGCCGGGGCCGGGGGCGGGCTTGGCGGCAGGGGCTTGCGCCCAGGTTGCGACGGCGGCCAGAAGCACGCCGGTGAGGAGAATGGGAGTTTTCATAGGGGACCTTTATTGGTTGGGGATTTGGACGACAGCTTTTGCCGAACCTTGATTGCCGGACTCGTTGGCGACGCGCAGCATCAGGACGTGTTCGCCGGGGGGTAATCCGGCGGCGGAGACGGTGAAGGATTCCTCGAGGGAATCGAGCATGCCGTCGTCGGAGAGCAGGGGCTGCCAGGGGCCGCCATCCACCGCGCATTCGGCCTGGCTGATGGGGGCGTAGCGGGAGCGGGCGCGGAAGTGGGCGGCGGCGGGCGAGGCGGAAAGCAGGTTGACCTGGGGCGGCGCGGTATCCATGATCGCGGGGGCGGAGATGAGCTCGGCGGTTTTGGCTTCGGCGGCGGGATTGTCGGCGGCGTCGGAGGCGACCAGGCGGAAAGCGTAGCTGCCGTCGGGGAGCATGGCGGGGGTGACGGTGAAGGTTGCGCCGCTTAAGTCGGCGCGCAACAGCTTCCAGGCGCTCTCACCTTGGCCCTTGAAATAGAGGCTGTAGGCGAGCTTGTCGCCGTCGGGGTCGCGGGCCGACCAATCGAGCTTGATGCCCTGGTCTATCGATCTATCCGGTGATCTATTTGGAGTGGCGATCGTCTCGGCGGTCAGGCTGGCGATTTGCGGCGCCTGGTTGGCGGGCAGGTACGGGATCACAACCTGGTCGAGGTGGCTCGCGGGCGATGCGAGGACGGCCTTCCATTGAATGTAGCGGGCGCGGGGGCTGGTGACGGCGGCGCCGGAGCGGGCGTAGGGGGCGGACCAATCGCTCCAGGTGAAGTCGGGGAGGGCGGAGTTGCCGGTGCGGGTCATTACCTCGAGGCTGCCGGCGCCGGTGAAGGTGAGCGCGCCAAAGCGGGAGATGGCGCCGGTGTCGCGCACCGGAGATTCGTAGGTGCCATTCGCCTCGGGCTGAGCCATGCGATAGAGATTCCCCTGTTCGCGCGTGGTGACAAAAGTTGTCGCGCCCAACTGGAAGAGGCGCGTGGCCTCGGCCTGGCGGGTCTGGGCCACGACGGTGGCCTCGCCTTGCGCGGGGGCGAGGCGGTAGATGCGTCCCTGGTTATCGGTGGAGACGAGAAGGCCGGAGGGGGCGGGTAAGACGTCGTCGGCGTTTTCCTGGCGGGAACTCCAGATTGTGTCGACCGCGCCGAGGGAGGGGCCGGAGGTCGCGATGCGGTAAATGGCGCTGATCGGCGCGCCCGCGGGCGCGGCAGGCGGCGTGTCGTTTAAGACGTATGGTGCGGGGGCGGCGGGCGCGGGGGCTGGATTGGCAGGGACGTTGCTCTCGGCCGAGGCGGGGACGGTCATGGTGATGGTCGCGGTGGCGGGCGCGGCGAGCGGGGCTGCGATCGCGGGCGGCAAAAACAAGGGGCGCCCGCCAGAGCGCTCGCCTTGCGCGGTGACGTAGAGGTCGCCGTTGGCGGCCAGGCGCAGGGCGTGGATCTCGGCGAGATCGGAGTGGTACAGCACCTCGGCCTTGCCGCTGGGGGCGATGCGGTAGACCAAGCCTCCGTTGGCGTTGGAGGACTCGGTGCCGGCGAGGAGGTTGCCGTGTCCGTCGGCGATGAGGGAGGTGACTTGCTGTTGGCGGGTGTCGAGGAATTTTTCGCCGACACCGGCGGCGGTGACGCGGTAAATCTCGCCGCCGCTGCCGGTGGCGACGTACAAGGTGGAGCCGAGGAAGGCCCATCCCCAGATGTAGTTGGCGTGGGGATCGACGTAGACCTCACTCTTGCCGTCAGGCGCGATGCGGGAGACCTTTCCGTTGGGCGAGGAGCCGGCGAAGAGCGCGCCGCCGGGGCCGACAGCGAGCGCGAAGACGTCGGGCTCGGCGGCGGTGAAGAGGGGCGCGGGGGCGGGCGACGCTGAAGTCGCTGCGAGCATGGCGGGGGTGAGTTTGTAAACTTCGCCGCGATTGCCGGTGCCGAGGTAGGCGTTGCCGGAGGCGTCGGCGACGGCGGTCCAGATCAGGGCCTGGCCGGTGCGCGCGACTTCGGCGAGGGCGGGGGCGAGGGTGAGGCGTCCGTCGGGGTTGAGCTCGACGCCGGTGAGGCGGCCGCGGGCGAGATCCTGGTAGCCGGCGGAACGCCAGAAGTGGGTGCTCACGGCGCACAGCGGAATCGCCAGCGCCACGGCGATGAGAGAAGAAAATCGCATTCTCATTTTAATTGGGGTCCACGCGGATGCGGATTGACTTCAGTCCGCTCACCACAAACGTCAAGGGCGCGCCGCGGTAGTCGGCGACGGTCGAGGTGGCTTCGCTCATTACGGCGCGGTCGCTCGATCCATCGGTCGCGAGCGCGCGCGCCAGCGAGGGGGGCGGCGCGGGGAATTGTTGGCCGGCGACCTCGTAGGCGGTTTGGGGAGCGGTGATGCGGGCGTAGATGCGATTCGTCACCGGCAAGTGACCGAGCGCGGCGAGCAATTGCGGCAGGTCGCGGGCGGCGGTCACGGGATCGGCGGAGGGCGGCTGCATGCGCTGGAGCGCGGCGCCGTCGCCGACCCAGACGGTCAGCTCGCCGGCGGGCTGGGACTCGGGGATTTCAAGCGGGATGGCGCGGGTGACTTCGCCACCATCGGAGGAAGCAAACGTCGCCATCACTTGAAACTTCGCGCCGGGGGCGACGGTGGTGGCGTCGGTCCAGACTTGTTCCAGCGTCAGCACGCGTTTCTGGTCACTGGCGTTCACATCAATGTCGAGGCTCTTGACGTCGGGACTGAGCCGGCTGGCGTAGAGCATGGTCAACGGGCGGGCGGCGCCGGCGGCGGCGGCGAGCGGGCCGCCCTGGTCGCTGGTGTACAAGTCGCTGAATTTCAGCGGCTCGCCCGAGCCCACCTGAATCGCTTCGCTGATTTGGAATGTGGTCGTGCCCACGCCGCGCTCGTTGGCGTCGAGGGTCGAATAAAGCGCCATGTTGAGCAGCACGGGGCTGAGGAAGCGGCTGTCAACCATTTCGAAGGAGTAGGCGTCCTCGGGCTGGCCGGGGCTGTGAATGTGGACGCGGATCGGGATCATGGCGGCGCGGCCGCCGAAGCTGCCGTAGACGCCTTGGGACAGATCCTGGTGAATGACGCCCATGGGCTCGCCGGGGGTATCCATTTTGGTCGAGGTCATGAGGCCGGGGATCAGCGTTAGCACGCTGGCCTTGTTGAACGGCATGGCGGTGGTGCCGGCGGCGAGGAAGCGGTGGCCGAAGGCGTAGATCTGGTTGCCGTCAATGTAGGTAACGGTTCCGTCGGCGCTCACGCCCAGATCGCCGCGCAGTAACTGCACGCTGATCATGTCGCCGGGCTTGAGATCTTTGGGATCGCCCATGGGTTGGTCGAGGGCGGCGGCGGCGGCGCCGGGACCGAGCTGCGGGCGGAGGCCCAGATTCTCCCACTGGGGCAGGAATTTCGAAACCGCGTTCTGACTGAAGCCGGAGAGCACGAGGGGGGTTTTGAGTTCGGGCAGGCTGATGGATTCCCACTGGCTGGCGCCGGGTTTGGCGTCCCAGGCGAGGGTGCGGGGGAGCGCCGACTCGGCCTTGGCGTCGAGCGTGGCGCGCTTCTGTTGCGCCATCATTTGCTCGATAGGGGTGATGCCGGCGATCGCCGATTTTGAGAACGGATAGCCGAGCGCGACGGCGCCGATTAGCTTTCCGTCAATGTAGACCGGGCTGCCGCTCATGCCCTCGATGACGCCGGTGTCGGCGAGCGGTCCGCCGGAGAGCTTGGCGAAGATCACGGCCTGGCGGGGGCCGAGGTTGCTGACGACGCCGAGAATTTCAACTTGGAAATCTGATACGGTGTTGCCCTGAAAGATGGTTCGGCCAACGCCGTGCATGCCGGCGTGGATCTGGCTCAAAGGCATGATCGCGGTTTGCGCCGCTCCCACGGCCAACAGCGACAGCGCCAGTATGAGGGTGCGCATTGCGCTTTACGAGTGGCTGCCCACGACTTCTTTCGCTTTCTGTAATTGCAGGTCGGGAAGGGTTGACGGTGACACTCCCTCGGGCGGGAAATCAAAGTCGGGGAGCGCGCCGGCGTACTCGACTTGTTGAATGTCGGGGGTGATGCCGTCTTGCACGAGCACGCCTTTGGGCGTGTAGTAGCGGGCCACGGAAAGGAAGACCGCGGAGCCGTCACCGACCGGAATCAGCTTTTGCACCGAACCCTCGCCGAAGCTATGATCGCCGACGACCTTGGCGCGTCCGTTTTGCTGGAGCGCGGCGGCGACGATTTCGGCGGGTCCGGAGGTTCCGGAGTTGGTCACGACCACGACGGGGTCGGCAGCGTCGGCCACTTTGGCGGCCTCGGCGGTGGTGGTCACGCGCGGATACTTCTGGCCTTCGAGGTAGGTGATCGTGCCTTGCGAGAGGAAAAGGTTCGCCACTGCATCGGCCTGGGCGACGTCGCCGGCGGCGCAGTTGCGGAGGTCGAGGACAAATTTGTGCGTGCCTTGCGCCTCCATGGATTTGAGGGCGGCGCGGACCTGGTCGGCGCGTCCGGCGGCGAAATCGGGGATGGCGATAACGCCTACACCGGAGTCGGCCGAGGCGCCCAGCGGCGCCATCGAATGGGGCGCGCGGGTGATCACGACTTTGCTGGGATCGGATTGGTGAAGATGGACGACACTCAGCGTGACCTGCGTGCCGGCGGCGCCGGAGAGCTTCTGGCGAATTTCCTCAATCGAGAGATCGCGCGTGTCTTCAATGGAAGAC
>JANWLQ010000143.1 GCA_025450725.1 Terriglobales bacterium | reverse complement strand
AGCCGGGCGGGGCGTTCGGTTATGCCTCGTTCGACGGCGGCGACCTGGGCCGCGGGTCGGGCACCAGCTACGACTTCGCCCAGATCACGCCGGTGGGCATCCGCTTCGCGGTGGAAATCACCAAGTTAGTCGAGTACGCCACCGACGCCACCGACACGGCGGTCGAGAACGCCGCCAAGCGCAACGTGGCCGAAGCCATGAAGCAGTTCCGGCGCGATCTCGACGCCTCGCTGCAGACGGCCGGCAACGGTGTTTTCGGCACCGTCGCGAGCGTAGCCGGCAGCGTGATCACGCTGGCCAACACGCCCTTCGGCGCGCGCCTGCTGCACGAGAACCAGAACGTGCAGGTCTACGACCCGACGCTCACCACCAACCGCGGCACGGCCACGATCAGCGCCGTGAGCAAGAGCCTGGGCGGCGCGCAGACCATTACCGTCAACTCGGTTCCGGCGGGCACCGCCGCCAGTGACGTGCTGGTGGTGGATGGCGTTTCGGGCGCTTCGCCGACTTTCATCTACGGCATTCCCTACCACCACTCGACCTCGACCGCGGGCACGTGGATGGGCATCAGCCGCGCCAATCCCTATGCCGTCGCCAATGGCGTGAATGCCAACGGCGCGGCGCTGACCTTGCCGCCCATCCGGCTGGCGTTCAATCAGATCCGGCAGGCGATCGGCGTGGATTCGCTCGGCTCGCTGCTCTGGCACGGGCATCCGTCGCAGGTGGCGGCCTACGAGGAGCTCGGCTTCGTCATCAGTGAGATCGAGAAGGGCGGTTCGAACCAGGACCTCGACCTTCTGTTCCGCAACAAGACGATGGGCGGTGTGAAGATCAAGGAAAACGTCCACGCCGATACGACCCGGCTGGATCTGATCAATCTCGAAACCTGGGGTCGGGTCGAGTGGCTGCCGATTGACTTTTACGAAGTCGGCGGCTCGACGGTATTCCCGGTCTACGGCGCCTCGGGCGGCGTGGCGGCCAGCTATTTGTTCTACCTGGTCACCGGCGTGCAGTTCTTCGTGGACAACCCGCGCGCGGTGTCATCGGTCACCGGCCTGGGTCTGCCTTCCGGCTACTAAATCAACCAAGAAAAAACCAGCGAGTTCCAACGAGCGCGGCCGCGCCCATTGGAACTCGCTCTTGCAAAAAAAGGAGCATTTCATGAGCGAACACATTCAACTAATGCGGCGGGTGGGTGCGTGCGAAAACAAGCAGGCCCAACCGGATTGGAGGGGACCCGAAATTCCGGCTTGCACGGAGCCGGCCAGCTTCCTGTGCGAAACCTGCGGACGCCTGCTGTGCGGCGGCCATGCCGGCGGACATTGGCACGCGGTGAATGACAGTGCGGCGGTGGCCAGCCACTTCCAGGACGAAGCGGCGCAAGCCCAGGCGCAGGCGGCGGCGGCGGCCACGACTGTCCAGGCCATGCAGCAGCAACTGGCGATGGCCCAGCAGGCCGCGCAAACAATTGCCAAGATCCGGGCGCTGATCGAGACGACAGGGACGGTCGAGGCGGTCCAATCTGGTGGAGCGGCGGCATGAGCGCGGCAGCGGTTTTGCCTATGCCTGCGTCACCGCCCGACATCCTTGCCGAGAGCCGGCTGTGCCGCGCCTGCTTGCGCTTGCCGTCACGCGTCGAGCAGGGCTTTTGCAAGCCCTGCTTCCAGCGGCTACGCACCGCCGACTTTCACGCGACTCGCATGGTGATGCGCGACATCAAGAAATTCGAATTGCCGGAGTTGGATCGCACGGCATGACGCGCGGCGACATTCAAGGCCGTCGCGCGCCCGCCTGGCTTCAGTCGCTGCTGGTGCGGCGCTACGGGCGCACGCCGTTCGGCGAACCGCGGTATCGGCTGGTCTGGTCGGCCTCGCGGTTTGAACGCTCCGGCGGCGTGTGGACGGATTGGGAAAGCACGGTCAGCGCGCAGGATCGCCAGCGCGGCACCTGCGCCCCCGTGCGGCGTGTCGTCGAGATGCGGTGGATGCCGAAGTACCCTGGCGAACTGGCCTGGATACTCGAGCGTTGGGCGCCGGCTTCCAGCTACGGCACACCGGAACAATGGTATGCGCCCGTCAGCCAGGGTGGGACGTGGTTGCCGGCGGGCATCGCCGCTTGCGGCGACTACCCCCATTGGGGGGATTACGAGGATATTGGTGCGCGGATGTACTGGTATCCGACGGAAAATCACGTGACCATGGCTGTGGACGCCATCGAACGTCAGCGCGAACAACAGCCGGCGACAGCTGCCGGACGCGCCCTCCGCAGGACCTACCGCGCGCAGCGCGAGCAGGAACAGCGTGATCGTGAGTTTGACCAACTGGCGGCCGATGTGTTCGACGATTCGTCCTTCGCGTTTGGCGGCGCGCCCATGATCGGCGCCGGCGGTTCGCATCGCCCGGCGCTGGTGGAGATGGCGGAACGGATTGGGATTCGAGAGCATCCGCTCTGAGGAGCGGCGGAAGAGGAGAAACCAAAATGGCAACAACTGTGGAAGCGTCTCTGGGGGGGCGGGATTTCAACTTGGTCTTTGAGGCCGGCATCGGAGCCAACGGCGGATTGCGCAACGGCGGCGTCAGCGACCGGCTGCGCGACCGGCTGGTGCGCGAGGAGCACGCCAAACTTCATCGCCAGGGCTGGAGCCGGGTCACCATTGTCAACCTGCAGCCGTTTGCGGTGACCGTGAACCTGGGCGAGCTGGGCGTGGTGGCGCTGCCGCCGGCCAGCGAAAATGAGCCACTGCAGAAGCTGGTAATCAAGGATTACCGCTTTTCGATGCGCGATCTCGGGGATGGCAATTTCACGCCCGTCAGCATTCTCCCATCGGAGATCGCCAAGGAAGTCGTCCGCGAGTACGGCGAAACCGGTGGAGTCTTCTGGTACGAAGGCGACGGCGATCCCAAGGCCGCCGATGTCGCCGCCGCCCGGGAACGCCAGATGGAGTGGTATCGCAAGCTCTATCAGCAAGGCGTCGACTCGTGGTCGCGCTACCACCAACACAAGATGTTGACCGACCGCCAGCGCGACGCGGCCCGGGCCCTGGTGCGCTCGGGCGACGTGGCGGAGCTGCCGGAGTGGGTGACCATGACCCGCGCCCAATCCGACCGCCGCCCCTGCCCGATGTGCGGTGAAGACATCAAGATCGTCGCCAAGGTCTGCCGCTTCTGCCGTTCAACCGTCGAGCCGTTCGAGGCGGCAGCCTAATGCAACCGGCGCAAACCGCCATCGCCCGCGCCCAGGCTCTGCTCGACCCGAGTGGACAGGGGCTGTTCAGCGCCGAACGGCTCATGCCGTACCTGAATATCGCCTACTCGACCCTGCGGGACGAAGGCATGACCATGCGCACCATCACTGCCAGTGAGGCGGTCGTCGTGCTGCCCGCCGTGGCCCCCGGCACCCGCGACCTGGGCGCGTATGTGGCGCCCGGCGGCATGCTGGCCAACATGGCGGCGCCTCTGGCGCTGCGCGAAAAACCAGCCGGGGCCGATGACGGCAGCTACACCGAAATGGCTCGCGTGGCGGAACTCGACCCGGCGCTGCCCAGCGAAACTTTGGGCGTTTTTGAATGGCGCGGCGGTAATGTATATTTTCCCGGCGCAACCCAGGCGGTGGATCTGGAGGTGAGGTTCGAGCAAATCTGGCCCGCGCTGCAATCTCCCGAGCAAGCCTTGGCCGCCGTCGGCATCGCATCCATTCTCGGCTATTGGACCGCGGGCTTGATGGCCGTCGCCATGCGCGAGCAATCGCTGGGCACCCAATATGTCGCCGAGGCGCGGCACCTGCTGTTTCAGTGGCTGCAGCGCCAGGTACTCGACGCCCAGGCAATCACGCTTCGTCCGCGCCCGTTTGGCTCGCGACCCGGAAGGCAGTGGCTGTGAAATTTCTTATCTGCAACGGCCTGGCCATCGCGCTTGCCTTGGCGGCTGCGGCGCAGACGCCGGGCAATCTAGTCAGGCCCCGCATTGCCGGCCAGGTTATCGCCAGCCAGTTCGGCCAGTGGTCGGCACAGGCGCAAGGCAATGGCGCCACCGGGGTGCAGACCGTCGCAATCAGCAATGCCGGTTGGACCCTGCCCGACGGCACCGCCTGGATGCCGCTCGCGGTCGGCACGCCGCTTCGCGTCGTGGGCGACACCGCGCCCGAGGTGGTTACCCCAACCGCCGTCAATTGCTCGGTGCAGTCGGGCATCTGCACCCTGACCGCATCGTTCGCCAACTCCCATCAGCGGTTCACGCTCCAGAGCGCCAGCGCCGGACTCCAGGAGGCGATCAATTACGCCGGCCCCGGCGGCGCGGTCATTGATGACATACCGGTGGCCACGATTTACGCGCCTCTTGTCATCGCGCAGACGATTCGGATCACCGGGCTCGCGGCAATGGATGCCGGGCTCGGCACTCAGATTGTGCAGCAGATGCCCAATTCCGACGTGATCCAGGTGGGCACGGCGACGGCGTTTCCGCAGGACGTGGTGATCGAGAACCTGATGGCGATTGGCGTCAAAGGCGACGGAACCGACAGCGGCGTCGCCGTGCATTGCTTCAATTGCGCCAAGCTCAAGCTGTTCAACGTGACCGGCAAACAGGCGCACGACGGTCTCTACTTCGACTCGACCTTTGGCCATGCCTTTGATGGCACCGTCACCGGTTCGCATTTCATTGACAATTTTTACGGCGTACACATCGTCGGTGGATCGGCCAACCGGCTGACCTTCGTCGGCAACACGGTGGACGCCAACCAATACGGCGTTTTCGACGACGGCGGCTGGGTGCATGCCTGGATCGGCAACGACATCGAAAGCAACGCTCTCTACGGCTACTGGCAGCAGGTGTCGAACCCGGCTGGCTGGTCCGGGCACAACGTCGTGCTGCACGGAAATTACTTTGAACGTAATGGAGCAAGCGCGGGGCAGGGCGACGTCTTCTTGGGGCAGCTCGTTGGCGGCGGCGCCGGCAACAACGGTGCCGGCTGCATCAATTGCGAGGCGACCGACAACATTTTCAACGCGACTTCGGGCGGCGCTGTGACCGCGCTCAACTTCGGCGCGGTGCAGGCGACGGTTTCCAACAACACCTATTCCGGATACGGCGCCGGCAAGGTCTACGCATTCATCACCGGGCCGCCGCCGAATTTCAGCGTAGTGTTGGCGATGGGCGACTGCGGCGTGGTGGGCGGCGGCGGATGCTCGGGCACATCCGCCGCCGGCACCATTACGCGCATTGATCCCAACGGCACACTGACCATCGGCGGCAGCGATCAATTGAATGATCAATTTGGCAGCAAGTTGAGCGACACCACCATCGAATCGCCCACCGGCAAGGTCTCGATCCGCGGACGCCAGGGCGGTGCGTCGGCATCCAACCCGGCGCTGCTGGCGCTCGAAGGCGACTCGACGACAATACGCAGCAATGAGTTGAAGTGGCGGAACCAGGGGGGCGATGAGTGGGGCATCAAGAACGATGTCGCCGGCTCGAACGGCCACGACTTCTGCCTGGCCGATGATTACGCGGTGCCGGCCTCGGCGACCTGCGACCTGTATATCAACCAGCAGAAGCACTTTCAGTTTTCCGGCGCGGGTATTCCGGGCAACATCACCTTCGACGCCGACTATCGCTTTCTACAACAGGTGAACGGCGACCCGGTGCTGCAGATTTTGCGCCACACCGACGCGTCGCCCACCGGGTTTCTGATTGACTTGGAAGACGCCACCGAATCGCACCCGCTTTTCCGGGTGGATGCCAGTGGCAACGCCACCGTATCCGGCACATTGAACGTTAACGGCGTGGCCACGCTCGCGGCCGGCGCCAATGTGGCGGGCAGCGCGATCAATACCTCCGCGCCGCGGCTGGCGGCGCAATCGGGATTGCTGTTCGCGAGTTCCAGTTTTGCCGCGGGCCAATGCCAGACCGCCGGCGTAAGTTTTAGTTCCGGCGTTGGCTTGAGCATGGCGGCGGCCGCCAACCCGGAAAGCGTTCCACCCGCCGGACTCGTTTGGAACGTTTACATTGACGCCGTAAACCACGCGACGATACGCGTCTGCAACGCCACCTCGGGAACGATCGCCTGGGCGCCCGGGTCGGTGTGGGATGTGCGGGTATTGCCTTAATCCAGGCAAATTGGAGGCTATCGAAATGGCAACCTGGCTGGGCGCTCACGCCCTGGGTGTTCTTGTTGTCTGGTACGTGCTGAGCGCGGTGGTGAGCGGCATGCCGGCGCCCGAGGCGAACGCCGCGGTCGCCTACCGCTGGGCCTACCGCTCGCTGCATGTGCTGGCCGGCGATTTTTCACAGTATTTACAAAGTTCCCCACTGGGAATCAGGAGCAAAACAAATGGCATGGACGTTTAACATCAGCGCGCTGCCCGTAGACCGTTCGCAGACGGAAGCATTCGGACAAGTGCAATTCAGCGGCAACTATACAACCGGTGGCGACGCCACCGGCACCTTCGTCACCGTCGCCGGCGCCAATACCGCCGGCTGGCCCGATTACAAGCGCGGGGCCTCGCAGCTGCACGCGAGCCGCCCGCCAGTGCGCGGCAACTTCCAGGTGGATGGCGGCTACATCGGCGTGATCGTTCCGGTCGCCAACTCGGCGGTTCCGAAGCTCAAATTGATCAATCCAGCAACCGGCGCCGAGCTGGCGGCGGGCGCCTACCCGGCCGCCATTACCAGCGCTGTCTACCACACCCTGGAACTCGACTACCGCGTGAATCTTTAAGCTCTCATGCTGCAAAGCTACACATCCGTGCCCATCGAACATTTCGGCGGCCTGGTCACCGCCTGGCCGCCGGAAATGCTCGATGCCTCGCTACTGGTGGAAGCGACCAATGTCCGCTTTACCACGGCGGAGCTGTGCAGCCGCGAGGGCTTAACGCGCGCCTTCACCAGCGCGGCGGCGGCGCCCATCACCGGGCTGGTCAACTACGTTACCTTGACCGGCGTGGAGACGCCGCTGGTGTTTGACGCCAGCGGTGCGCTCACCATGGAAGCCCCGGCGGGAAGCGGCAACCTGGCCGCCGCCGCGCCGGGCGGCACCATGGTTCTGCCGGACAACGCATGGATGAACGGCATAGCCGCCTACGGCCGTGCCTACCTGGCCTTCGGCGATGGCAAGTCGGGAACCGCCACCCCCGCGAGCTTCGATGGCCTGCATCTCGATTCAGTGACGATTGCGGCGCCCGCAACGGCCAGCGTGCCCGCCGACAGCGCGACCGCGGGCAACATCGCCGCCGGCGTGCGCTATGGCATGGTGCTCTTTCAGACGAGGTCCGGGTCATTAACGGCGGCGGGGCCGATTTTTAACTGGTCGGCGGCCGGCGCCAAGCAAGTGACCGTTTCCGCCCTGCCGATTGGTCCGGCGTTGGTGGCGGCGCGGGTGGTTGCGTTTACCGTGGCCGGTGGCTCGAGCGCGGGGCCGTATTTTTTCATTGGCACTTCGCAGACCGTGAACGGAATTGCCGAAACCTCAACCATCGTGAGCGACAACACGACGACCAGCGCGACGTTTAATTTCGACGACGCCTTCCTGGCGTCCTCCGACGATGTGACCGACCAATTCCGTTCCATTCTTCTGCCCAACCAAATCGGCGTCTGCTTCAGTGAGACCACGCAGCGGCTCTTGTGGTGGGGCGACCCCGCGCAGCCCAGCGTGGTGCAATGCAGCCAACCTTCCGATGCGGGCAATTACTTTGGCGACACCGGCTTTTTCGAGGCGGCGGTCAACAACGGCCAGCGCATCACGTCGGTATTCGAGTTCCGCAACCAGATTTACGCCGCCAAGGAAGACAGCCTGCATCTCGTGACGCCCAGCGCAGGCGACCCCGCGACCTGGAATGTGCAGCAGGTCTCGCCGGTCACCGGCGCCTGCGGTGCGCGTGCCGTCGCCGTCGGCGACGGCTTCGTGGTGTTGGTGCATCGCTCGGGCGCATACCAGTTCGACGGCGGCACGCCGGCGCTCTTGAGCAGTGAGTTGTTGGGGCCGGCGCCCGACCGTCCGGGGCTTTGGGAGCGAATCAATTGGGCGTACGAACATCTGATCTGGGTGGCGATTGACCACGATACGAAATGCGTGCGTATCGGCGTGCCGCTCGACCGGGCCACGGTGTGCAGTCACGTTTTAAAACTAAGCTATCTCGACGGCTGGGATCCCAGTATTCGCTTTTCACCATTCACCGCGCGCTACCACTACTTTCCAGGACGGCGATGGTCTCTTGATACGATTGCCGCCTCCCAGGCTGTGCGCATCAAGCGCCCGCACCCGCTCGGCGGCATCGCCGGCGATCGCCGCTCCGGCCAGGCGCAAATTCTGTTGGGTTCCTCGACCGCCGACGGCGCGGTGGATTTTATTGATCCCGCCGCAACGCTCGACAACGGACAGCCGATCGCCTGGAGTCTGCGCACCGGATCCATTTCGGCCGCGGAAACAATTAAACAGCAGCGCCAGGGAATGGAGCTGCTCGGGATGGTGCAGGTGCGCGCCCGGGGCGCCGGCGCCGTGCAGGTCGAGGAAATCGCCGATGGCCTCGACCCGGTCGCGTTCATGAGCCTGAATCTTCCGGCACGGCTCGAGGGCGACCTGCGCGGCCTCGCGTTGGCGCAGGGCGAGGCCATTGGTCTGCGTTTTTCCAGCGCGGGCGCGGCCGCGAACCTGCACCTGCTTTCAATCTATGCGTTCGTCCGGCCCACCTGGCTGGTGAGGCCGGGGCGTTGATCTTCAATCGTAATTCTCACTTTCAAAAGGAGTCTTCCATGGGACGTGGCGACAAGGCCGTTTACAACCAGCAACAACAGCAAGCCTTCGGGCAGTCGCGGCAGGCTGCCGGACAGGATTTCCAAAACCAGCAGAACCTTTACGGCGCCGTGGCGCCGATGTACCAGGCCGAGTTCGACGACCCCGGCTACAGCGACGGCGAGAAGCAGGCGATCACGCAGGCCACCAGCGGCTCGCTCGCGGGCGCGTTCGGCGCCGCTCGCGACCGTTTGCAGAACGCCGCCGCGCGCACCGGCAATGCCGCCGGCGAAAACGCGACCGAGGAACAGTTGGGCCTCGAACAGGGACGGCAGAACGCCCAGGCGCTGGGTGGTCTGCAAGGGCAGTTCGCGAATGCCCGCATTCAGGGCCAGCAGAACGCCTTGGGCGGCCTGAGCAACTTGTACGGTACGACCACGCAGGGCCTCGATTCGGCCATGAACACGGGCGCCAACCTGGTCGGTACCCAGGGCCGCCTGGCCGACACGCCCGGCTTCTGGGCGCAAGTGCT
>JANWLQ010000142.1 GCA_025450725.1 Terriglobales bacterium | reverse complement strand
CCGGCGATGCCGGTTCAGGTGGCGGCGGTGGCGCCGGTCCAGGTGCCCGAGACTTCGACGTTTGTGGCCTCGATCCAGTCGCGCGATTCAATGGTCATTGCACCGCTGGTTTCCGGGATTATCCGCGCCATTGTGGTGAAATCGGGCGATCAGGTCGCCGCCGGCGCCCCCCTGATTCAGATTGACGACAGCCTGCAGCAGGCGACGGTCGAGAACCTGGAGAACAACCGCACGGCGCTGCTTTCAACCCTGGAGTATGACAAACAGCAGCTCGACCGGTTCAAGAGCCTGTACGACGAGAAGATCGGCACGCTGCAGGATTATCAGGCGGCGCAATCGGCGTATAACACGGTCAAGGCGCAGGTTGACTCCGATAACGCTCAGGTCAAGCAGCAACAAACAATTCTGAGTTACTTTCATGTCACAGCGCCGCGCGCGGGCATCGTGGGCGACATACCGGTGAAGGTGGGCGACCTGGTGACAACCGCGACGCAGTTGACGACGATTGACTCGCGGGGCGGGCTCGAGGTGTATGTGCAGGTGCCGATCGAACAGGAACGCCGGCTCCGGCCCGGCCTGCCGATCACGGTGGAAGACGGGCAGGGCAATCGCCTGGCGCAAACCAGGGTGCGCTTCATTTCGCCGCAGGTGGACAATCAAACGCAATCCATTTTGGTGAAGGGCGACGTCAGCGACGCCCGGCAAACGCTGCGGGCGCAACAGTACGTGCAGGCGGTGATCACCTGGGGCACGCACCGCGCCTTTGAGGTGCCGGTGCTGTCGATCAGCCAGATCAACGGCCGCGACTTCGCCTATCTCGCCTCGCCGCGCGGCGCCGGTTTTTACGCCAACCAGGTACCGATCACGGTGGGCTCAATTGTGGGCAACAACTATGAGGTGACCGGCGGATTGCAGTCCGGCGACAAGCTGATTGTCTCGACCACGCAGATCCTGCAGCCGGGCATGCCGGTGATGCCCCTGCCCGCCGGCGGACGCGGCCGCGGGGGCCGCTAGCCATGGTTGATTTCTTTATCAACCGACCGATTTTCGCCACCGTCTGCGCGCTGCTCATCATTCTCGCCGGGGCAATTGCCATTCCGACGCTGCCGGTGGCGCAGTACCCGACGCTGGCGCCGCCGACGATCACCGTTACTTCGGCTTACAACGGCGCCAACGCCGAAGAGGTTGAGACGGCGGTAACGGTGCCGCTGGAGCGCGCGATTAACGGCGTCGAGGGGCTGAAGTACCTGTCGAGCTCCTCGACCAACAGCGGCCTCTCCACCATCACCGTGACGTTTGACGTTACGCGCGACATTGACCTGGCGCAGGTGGACGTGCAGAACCGCATCAACAGCGTGCTCGGCACCC
Source organism: Terriglobales bacterium (assembly GCA_025450725.1). GTDB lineage: Bacteria > Acidobacteriota > Terriglobia > Terriglobales > SCQP01 > SCQP01. The sequence continues at coordinate 6,521 of JANWLQ010000142.1, read as the reverse complement.
TGCCCCAGCAGGTGGTGCAGACGGGCGTGACCGTGGCCAAGGCGTTCGGCGGCGGGTTTGTGTTTGTCGCCGGCTTCTACGCCGACAACAACCAGTACGACAACCTGTTCATCAGCAATTACCTCGATCTCTACGTCAGCGACGCCATCAAGCGCGTGCCGGGCGTGTCGGACGTGCTGATCTTCGGCGCGCGCACCTACGCCATGCGGCTTTGGCTCGACCCCTCGAAGATGGCGGCGCGCGGCCTGACCGCGACCGACGTGCTCAGCGCCCTGCGCGAGCAGAACGTGCAGATCGCGGCCGGCTCCATCGGGCAGCCGCCGGCACCGAGCGGGCAGCAGTACCAGTACAGCGTGCGCACCACCGGGCTGCTCAGCACCGCCGCCGAGTTTGCCAATGTGGTGCTCAAAACCGAGGCCAACGGCACACTGGTGCGGGTGAGCGACGTGGGGCGCGCCGAGTTGGGCGCTCAGGATTACGGCAGCTCGATCGAGTACAACGGCGTGCAGGCCATGGGCATTGCGGTGAGCCAGCTGCCCAGCGCCAACGCGCTCGACGTGGACAAGGCGGCGCAGGCCGAGCTCGGGGTTCTGGCCAAACAGTTTCCACCCGGACTGCATTACGCGATCGCCTTCGACACCACGACGGTGGTGAGCGAAGGCATCCGCGACGTGCTGGTCACATTGGCCGAGGCCATCGGGCTGGTGATTCTGGTGATGTTCCTGTTCCTGCAGGACTGGCGGACGACGGTGATTCCGGCGGTTACCATTCCGGTATCGCTGATCGGCGCCTTCGCCTTTGTGCATTTGCTCGGGTTCTCGATCAACATGCTGACGCTGTTCGGCATCACGCTGGCCACCGGACTCGTGGTGGACGACGCCATCGTGGTCATTGAAAACGTCGAGCGGCATTTGTCGGAGGGCGTCACCGAACCGCATCAGGCGACGGCGGTCGCAATGACCGAAGTGACGAGCGCGATTGTCGCCACCTCGCTGGTGTTGATCGCGGTGTTCGTTCCGGTGTCGCTGTTTCCCGGCACGACCGGGATCATGTTCCGGCAGTTTGGCTTGACCATCGCCTTCTCGGTCGCAATTTCAGCCTTTAACTCCCTGACCCTTTCGCCGGCGCTGTCGGCGCTGCTGTTGGGTAAAGTACACCCGGGCAAGCGCGGATTGTGGCGGCTGATCAATAACGGCATCACGAGCTTTACCAATGGATATCGCCACATGCTGGGCGGGCTGATTCGCTGGCGCTGGGCGGTGCTGCTCGCCTTTATCGGCGCGCTGGGATTGACCTACTGGGTGTACCTGCGCGTGCCCAGTTCGTTCCTGCCGGAAGAGGATCAGGGATACTTCTTCGTGCTGGTGCAGGCGCCACCGGGCGCCTCGCTGGGCTATACCCAATCCATGAGCCGGCAAGCCGAGGCGGTTTTATCGAAAGTGCCGGAGGTGGCCGGCATGTTTGCCGTGAACGGCTTCAGCCTGGCCGGTAGCGCGCCCAACCAGGGCATGCTGTTCGTGCGCCTGAAACCTTTCGAAGAACGTGCCGGTGACGCGCATACCACGTTGAGCGTGATCAACCGCATACGCGGACAACTGTTCATGATCGGCGGCGCGCTGGTGCTGCCGTTTGATCCGCCGCCGATTCAGGGTATCAGCCAGTTTGGCGGGTTCCAATTTGAGGTGCTCGACCAAGGCAACAACACGCCGCTGCAGTTGTACGCGGCCACGCAGAAACTCATCGCCGCCGGCAACGCCCGGCCGGAATTGACCGGGCTGTTTTCGAGCTTCACCGCGAGCGACCCGCAGTTGGTGGTCAGCGTGGACCGCAACAAGGCGCTCAGCCTGGGCATTCCGCTGAGCCAGGTCACCGACGCGCTGCAGGTGTTTCTGGGTTCGGTATATGTCAACAACTTCGTCTATAACAACCGCATTTACCGCGTCTATGCGCAGGGCGACCAGGCGTTCCGGAGCAACCCGAGCGACATAGGCCAGTATTATGTGCGCTCGTCGCCTTCATCGGCGGCGCAGCGGGGCGCCATGGTGCCGCTGTCGAATCTGGTGACGACGACGCTGGCCACAACGCCGCAAGTCATCCCGCATTACAACGTGTTCCGCTCGGCGGAAATTGACGGATCGGCCAAGCCCGGCTACTCGACCGGGCAGGCGATTGCGGCCATGCAGGATGTCGCCGCCAAGACGCTGCCCAAGGGAATGACGTACGAATGGACCGGCATCTCGCTCGAGGAAATTCAGTCGGCGGGCAAGGCGGCCATCTTTTTCGGCCTTGGGTTGCTGGTCGTTTACCTGACCCTTTCGGCGCTGTATGAAAGCTGGGTGCTGCCCTTCATCGTCATGCTGGGCGTGCCGGTGGCGGTGCTCGGCGGCCTGGGCGCGCAATGGATTCGCGGCCTGCAAAACGACGTGTACTGCCAGATCGGGCTGGTGATGCTGATCGGCCTGGCCAGCAAAAACGCGATTCTGATCGTCGAGTTCGCCGAGCAGTTGCGGCGCAAGGGAATGGGTCTGATCGAGGCGGCCATTGAAGCGGCGCGGATTCGACTGCGGCCGATTTTGATGACATCGTTCGCCTTCATCCTCGGCGTTGTGCCGCTGGTGATCGCCACCGGCGCAGGCTCGGGCGGAAGACATTCGGTGGGCACCACGGTGTTCGGCGGCATGCTACTGTCGACGTTTCTGAACCTGGTCTTTATTCCGGTGCTCTACGTCATCGTCGAGCGCATGCGCGAGCACGCGTGAGGCTCGCCTCTCTTCTCTCCAACCCGCCGCGACTCCGCGTTGCTGCGTCGCAGGCGCTGTCTGCGGCGATGGCTGAGCCAAGGCTCGGCGAAACGCCTCGGTGGCTGCACGCGTGACGACACCCTGCCTATTGCTCGACCATGGGCGGATGCTGCGCAACATTGACCGGCTGAGCGAGCGCATGCGCGGCCTCGGCGTAACTCTCCGACCGCATCTGAAGACCTGCAAGAACATCGAGATCGCGCGGTTGATGATGGCGTCCGACGCGGGTCCAGCTACGGTCTCGACGCTCTCAGAAGCCGAGGCGTTTGCCGCCGCCGGTGTCAGGGACATCACCTACGCGGTGGGCATCGCGCCGGCAAAGCTCGACCGCATCCGCGGGTTGCGGCGCCAGGGTATTGACATTACCGTGATACTCGACAGCGTCGAGCAGGCGCGGGTGTGCCGCGACGTGCCGGCGTTGATCGAGATTGACTCCGACGGACATCGCGCCGGGGTGCGACCCGCCGAGCGCGAACGGCTGCTCGAGATCGCCGCGGCGCTGGGCCCGGAATCGCTGCGCGGAGTGCTCACCCACGCAGGCGGAAGCTACCACGCGCACGGCGCCGAAGCGCTGGCCGCGGCAGCGGAGGGCGAACGCAAAGCCGCGGTCGAAGCGGCCGGGATTTTGCGATCCGCCGGATATGCCACTCTGGTGGTGAGCGTCGGCTCGACCCCCACCGCGCACTTCGCCCGCGACTTGAGCGGCGTCACGGAAGTACGCGCCGGCGTGTATGTGTTTTTTGACGTGATGATGGCCGAACTGGGTGTTTGTAGTTACGAGGACATCGCCATCAGCGTGCTCGCCACGGTAATTGGCCAACACCACGAGCGCGGCGTCAGCTTTATTGACGCCGGGTGGATGGCGCTATCGCGCGACCTTGGTTTCGGCAATAGCGGCAACGGATTGGTTTGCGATGCGGAAGGCAAACGGCTAGACGACTGCCGCGTGATCGAATGCAGCCAGGAGCACGGGGTCGTCAATCGCCTGCTGCCGCTGGGCACGCAAATCCGCATTTTGCCCAATCATGCCTGCGCCACCGCCGCACAGTTCGCCGGCTACCAAACGCCCGAGGGCAGCATGCCGCGCGTGGCGACGGGCGCTTGGTGACTTCGTAAGCATCCAACGGCATAATGCCGGAGCCGGTTTTGCGTAAAAGCGCCGAGGTGCGCACGCCCGAATTTGCGTCTGCGAACGACTGGCGAGTGAGGGAAACAGCCAATTGGCGGGCATTTCTGCGGCAGCGCCGGGCATGGTCGCGGCTTGAAGACGCCGACCGCGACGGGGCCTTGCTGGGCCACGACTGGATGGCGCAGTGCTGGAAATGCTGCCGCGAAATACGGCGGGGCGAGCTTCCGCTGGTGCTAACGATTGGCGACCGGGCCGCAATGGCGCTGCGCCACAACCTGAAGACACGGCGCATTTGCTTTCTCGAAGAGCGGCGGTCGCAGCGGCTCGATCTTTTGGGGGATCCGCGAGGTTGGCAGGCGCTCGGGGTGTACTTTCGGGCCCGGCGTGATTGGGATCGGATGGACTTGCACTTTTTACGGATGGCGAGCGTTGAGTGCATCCTGACCGAATGGCGGGAACTGGGACTGCACTCGTTGGTACGCGGCCGTATTGCGCAGCGCCGGATCGGGTTGGCGGGAAGTTGGGAAGAAGTAGAGGCCGGCTTCAGTCCCTATCTAAAGGCCAATTTTCGGCGGCGGTGGAAGCGCCTGCGCGCCCGCGGCGACGTGCGGCTGACGGTGCATGAGAAGGCCGATGAACTGGCGCCGGTGTTGCGCGAGTGTTTTCGCCTGGAACAATCGGGCTGGAAATCGGGCACGGCCATCGCCGACGACCGCGAACTGCACCGGTTTTACCGCCAGCTCGCCTACCGCATGGCGGCGAGCGGGCGGCTGCGGCTCTTCTGCCTGAGGGTTGATGGACGGGCTGTCGCTTTTGAATATTGCATCGCCAGCGGGCGAAAACTATACGCTCTCAAAATTGGCTACGACGAGGAACTGGGCACCGCCTCACCCGGCGTCGTGTTGCGCTGGATGCTCCTGCAGGCCGCGCAGGGCGACTATGACTGGTATGAATTTCTTGGTGACGACGCGCCTTGGAAAGCTGAGTGGACGCCGGCCACCGAAGCGCTGCGCCATGTGAGAATTTACAACCGTACGCCGGGCGGGCTGTACTGGCGGGCCCGCGACCAGGTACCCCCCATGGTTAATGGCATACTTTCCGCATGGGGTTCAAATCGTCTTTTTTAACGTCTTTTTTAACCGGGGCGGTGGTCGGGGCATGCCTTCTGTGCGTCCAGGGCCAGAGCCGTAACAACAACAAGGATTGGAACCAGTTTGGCTTTGATCTGGCGCGCACCAGCGCGTCCACCGAAGCCACCGGCATTACAGCGGCCAATGTTGGCGGCCTGCAGCGGCGGCAGGTACAGCTCGACGGCACGGTGGATGCGGCGCCGATTTATTTGCACGGCGTCTCGATCAAGGGCGGCACCCACAACGCCTACTTCGCCACCACCACCTACGGCAAGACCATCGCCATTGACGCCGACGCGGGCACCATTTTGTGGGAGTACACGCCGCCGGGCACCGAAGCCCTCGCCGGTTCGCGGCAAATCACCAACTCGACCCCGGCGGCCGACCCCGACCGCACCGCGATCTATGCCGCCTCGCCGGACGGGAAAATCGAAAAGCTCTCCGTCGCCGACGGGCACGAGCTCTGGAGCACGGCCATCACGCTACTGCCGCTGCGCGAGAAGATGGACTCGCCGCTGAGTGTTTGGCATGGCCATGTCATCGCGGTGACCGCTGGTTATATCGGCGATCGCCCGCCCTACCAGGGTCACGTGTCGGTGCTCGATGCCGCGAGCGGCAAGGTATTACATACCTGGAACTCGCTGTGCAGCAACCGCCAGGAGTTGATGAAGCCGGACTCCTGCGCCTCGGTCGAATCGGCGATTTGGGGACGCGCCGGAGCCGTGCTCGACGCCAGCGGCGACATATTTGTGGCCACTGGGAATGGCCCCTGGAACGGAACCACGGACTGGGGCGACGCGGTTCTCGAACTCGCTCCGGATGCCACTGGCCTCAAGGCGAATTACACGCCGACCAACACCGATGAGCTCAACGATCAGGACCTCGATGTGGGCTCGACTTCCCCCGTGCTGCTGGGAGGCGACTTCGTGGCGCAAGGCGGCAAGGACAACGTAATCCGTTTGCTGAGCCTGAAGGCCATGGCGGGCACGACCGGTCACAAGGGCGGTGAGCTGCAGACTGTGCCCACACCGTCGGGCAAAATGCTCTTCACAGCGCCGGCCGTATGGCGCCAGGGCGGGCAGACATGGATGTTCGCGGCCGACGGCGGCGGCACCGCGGCCTGGACGCTGAGCGGCGGCAAGCTGGTGGAAAAATGGAAGAATCAAACCGGCGGCACCAGCCCGGTGGTGGCAGGCGGCTTGTTATATGTCTACGACCCGAAAGGCGGCCTGGCGGTGTACCAGGCCGGGACCGGCAAGCTGGTGACCACGCTCGAATGCGGCGCCGGGCATTGGAACAGCCCGATCGTCGCCGACGGCAAGATCGCTGTGCCTGAGGGCAATGCCAACCGGCGCTTGTCGAGCGGCGTGCTGGACATCTGGGGACGTTAAGAGGCTCGCCTCCCTTCACTCCAACCCGCCGCGACTCCGCGTTGCTACGTCGCTGGGGCCATCTCCGTGG
>JANWLQ010000141.1 GCA_025450725.1 Terriglobales bacterium | reverse complement strand
CGGCGCGGTCGCTGACCACGCGGGCGAAGCCGACTTGCTCGGCGCCATAGTGGGCGCTGGCGCAAATCGAATGGGCGATCGCGCGCTCGACGGTGGCGCGCGGAATGCCTTCGGACCAGTAGCTGGTAGTAAGAAAGCGGTGGACCACGTCGAGATTGACGCGATCCACCGCGGTAGAGATTTCGTAGGGATCGCCCGCGCTGGCCATCTCCATTGATACCATGGCCGGCGCGGGGCGGGAGGTCGGCTTAGAAGGAAGAGCCTTCTTGCCGGATGTGGGCGGCGAACAGCGTTGTGGTGGTGCCGCTCACCGATAAAAAGCCGTGGACCACAAGCGGCGTGCCGATGGCCAGCGAGCCCACCGTTGTGGCGCTGAGATTCGCGCCATCGTAGGTGGTCGAGCTGTTGGTCAGCACGTTGAGCGTGGTCAAGCCGGCAAAGTGGGCGAAGTTGGTTGAGTTGTTGAGCAGCAACGGAATGGTGAACGCTCCGCTGGCTCCGGCCGTCACCGCGGCTGAGGTCAACCCGAACGGATTGACCGCCGCCGGGCGAATCTCGCGGGCGGTAACAGTGGCGGCGGAAGCGCTCTGAACCGTGCCGCTCATTTCAATGCCGGCGCCGGGGAAGACCTGGCTTTGGTCGAAGGTGGCCATGCCTGATTCCTGCGCCTCCATGGTGTTGTTGAACTTCGTATTGGCATCGACCGTGACATTGAGCGTGTGACCAAAATTGTGCACGTCATCACTGCCGTTGACAATGACGGAGAACGCGGTCAGATTCTTGCTGCTGTCGCGCGTGACGCTGGTGACGATGCCCGAATCAACCCGGCTGTTGGTATCTTCCTTGTCGCCGCGGTCGTTGTCCTCGATCAGCAGGGCGGTGAGGGAGCCGTCGCTTTGCATTTGGTCCTGCGTGCGTATCACCGCGCCAACCTGGAGATTGGACAGGGTCACGCTGTCGTCAAACTTGGTCGATGAATTGACGTTGAGTGTGACGCTCAGCCCGGTGTCAGCGGTGCTCAAGGTGATGGTGTTGGCGGTGGTGCTGGTCGCGGTGACGGTGCCATTGACGTGGACCACGCGGTGGTCGTTATCCTCGGAGCTGACTTTGGCCACGGCGGCGCCGATTACAGGCGTAAACGTAACCGTACTGCCGGTGAGGTCGAGCGATTTCTGCAGATCGAAATCGAAACGAACGTCAGTCGCGGTTGAGTCGCTCACAACCAGCGCCGGGGTGAGGGTGATGGTTTGCGTGGCACTGGCGGAAGGAATCACCGCGGTGGCGACCACCGGTTGGTTGGTGTTGGGGTCTATATAGGTAATCTGCGCCGCGCTGACGGTGATGGCGATGCTGCTGTAGGTGCCCTGGGGCAGCGGATGCAATTCAAGAGGGGCGCGGATGCCGCCCAAGTGCGTCAGTTCAATTTGGCGCGGTTGGCTGAGCAACTGCACCGCGGTCGAGGACGAATTGGTAAACGAAACGGCCGAAACCGTGACCAGCGCCGCCAACACGCTGCTCATCGGCGCATCCCCGGCGGTGACAATGGCCGGGCTCGCAGCGCCAGTGCCGCCGCCGCCCGTCGTTGAGGAGTTCGAGCTTCCACCACAGCCGGCCAGCGCCACCGCGCCAGCGACCAAAGTTGCCATCCAAATCGAGTTTTGCCTGAGCATAATTAGTTACCTCTGTGTATTTTTTTCGCTTGCCGGACGGGAAAAGCATCCATCACACTGATATACGCAAGTCAGCTTCCACTCTGGATCGGGGATTCACCCGCGAAACTTTTCGCGGGTCCCGGGTTCTAATGTGAGTAGAAGGTCCCCCCACTCAATGTTTCAAACCAACAAACCCAGACACGCCGTCGCAGTTGCGGGCGAAACAAAGAAATCGGGCATTGAGCACTTCCGATTGGTCGCCCAGTCCAGGTTTTCACCGGGCGATAAAATTTGGATGCTCGCCGGTGAAGTCGTCGACGTACCTGATCGTTATTCGGTGCAGGTGGGAAGGAACGACCATTTGCGCCCGCAGCCGGCACTGCCTCCCGGAGCGGATGACATTTATCTATGGCGCTACCTAACTCCCTCGTGTAATCCGAATACGCAGGTGATTGGGCGCACCTTGGTGGCGCTGGCCGCGATCGCGCCAGGCGATGAGTTAACGTTCGATTACAACTGCACGGAATATGAGATGGCGACGCCCTTCCAATGCCGCTGCGGATGGTGCGCGGGCGCGACCATTCGCGGATTCAAACATCTCGGCGTTGCCGAGCGCGAGCGGCGCCGGGGCAGCGCGGCGCCCTATTTGTGGCAATTGCTGGCGGACGAGGACGACGCCTTAGAAAATGCCGAGCGACACGAGTTTGTCTCGGTCTGAGCCGGGCGGCTTGCTTGATATCTTCGCCGCCACGGTGGCGCGCTGGCCCGATCGCATCGCGGTCGAGACGGAGTTTGGCGACCAAGCCGCACGCTTGAGCTACCGTCAAATGGCGGAGCGTTCGATGGCGCTGGCGGGCGCGCTGGTGGAACTGCGTGAGGGCGCACGGCTGACCGATCAGGTTGTCGCCATTCTGTTGCCGCGCGAGTCGGCGGAGCTGTACGTCGCGCAATTGGCGGTGCTGCGCGCGGGGGCGGCGTTCACCTGCATCGATCCGAAATTTCCTGATTCCTTCGCCGCGACAGTGCTGGCCGACGCGGCCGGCGCGATTGTCAACGCCGCAACCGAGGCGCGCGTAGCGCGCCTGGCGCCGGGGCTGCGCCGGGTGCGGTCGGAAAGCAGTCGGCCGGGTGTCGCTCTGGCGCCGCCCGCGAGCCATGATCTCGCCTACGTGATCTATACGTCCGGCACGACCGGAGTGCCTAAAGGGGTCGAGATCGAACACCGATCCATTGCCAATCTGGTGCGCGCCGATCGCGAGTACTTCGGGCTCGATGAAAGCGCGCGGGTGGCGCAGTGCTCGTCACCCGCCTATGATTCCTCGCTCGAAGAAACGTGGCTGGCCTGGGCGGTGGGCGGAACGCTGGTGCTAACCGACGATGAAACAGTGCGGCTGGGCCCGGATTTGATTGCTTGGCTGCGGACCCGGCGGATTACCGTCCTTTGTCCGCCGCCGACGCTGCTGCGCTCGACCGGATGCGAAGACCCGGAGCGCGAGCTGCCCGAACTGCGCTTGCTCTATGTTGGCGGGGAAGCGCTGCCGCTCGATTTGGCCGCGCGCTGGGCCGCCGGGCGCTGGCTCGAGAACGGCTACGGACCAACCGAATGCACGGTGACGGCGGTGCGCGGTCGCATTCATAGCGACGACGATGTGATCCGAATCGGGCGCGCGGTGGCGCGCTGCCAGTCCTGGGTGATGGACGGCGAGTTGCGGCCGGTTGCGGCGGGCGAAGTCGGTGAGCTGTGCCTTGCCGGCGCGGGCCTTGCGCGCGGGTACCGGGGCCTGCCGGCGCTGACCGCCGAAAAATTTGTCACGCACGAGGTGTGCGGGCGCTTGTATAGGACCGGCGACCTGGCGCGCTACCGTGAAGACGGGCAGCTTGAGTGCTTGGGACGCATGGATAGCCAGGTGAAGGTGCGCGGCTACCGCATTGAACTCGAAGCCATCGAAGCCGTGCTGTTGGCCTGCCCTGGCGTTCGCGCGGCCGCATGCAATGTTCAGGGCGAGGCGCTCGCGGCCTTTATTATCGCCAACAACCCAGCGGCGCCGCCTGACCTGAATGAGATCCGTGCCGAGGTTGGCCGGAGATTGCCGGCCTACATGGTGCCGGCCAGGGTTGGTTTCATTGACGAGCTCCCGACGACCCCGGGCGGCAAGCTGGACCGCGCGCGGTTGCCGACGTTGGCGAATACATCGAAGGCGGCGCCAAATGCCACGTATGCCTCGGAGGCCGAACGCGCGGTTGCCCTCGCGTTTGCCGGCGGACTGCGGCTCAGCGAGGGCATCGCGCCGGAGGCTGATTTCTTTCTCGATCTCGGCGGTGATTCGCTCGCCGCCACCGCCGTCGTTGTCGCGCTGCGCGCGGCTGGATGGCAGGCCGCCGTCCGCGATTTGTACACGGAGCGCAGTGTCGCCGGAATGGCGCGGCGCATTGCGCGCGTCGAGGCGCCGGAAGAGAGCGCGCCCGAGCCGGCCGCGAGCGCCGGCGCGGTGCGCCTGTGTACGCTGGCGCAGTCGGTGTGGATCGCGCTCGAATGCTGCCTGGCCAGTTGGGCTTTATATGCCGGCGGCGGGCGTTTGCTGCTCGACACGACTGCGCGCTTTGCGCCCTGGCAAGCTGCGCTGCTGCTGCTGGACTTGGGGCTGGGCGCGTGGCTGCTGTGGCTGCCAGTCAGTGTCGCCATAACGGTGGCGCTCAAGCGCGCCTTGATCGGACGGTATCGCGCGACGCGGCAGCCGGTTTGGGGAAGCTACTATTTGCGGCATTGGATTGTGACCCACACCGCGCGCCAGATTCCATGGCCGCTGGTCCAGGGCACAGCCGCACAATCGTGGGTGTTGCGCCTACTGGGCGCGCGCGTGGGGCGGCGGGTGTTTCTACATCGCGGCGTGGACCTGGCGCGCGGCGGCTGGGACCTGCTCAGCCTGGGCGACGATGTGACTGTGGGTCAGGATGCCGCACTGCGTCTGGCCGACCTCGACCAGGGTCAGCTGGTCATTGCGCCGGTGCGACTGGGCTCCGGGGCCACGGTTGAGACGAGGGCCAGCGTCGAGCCCGGCGCGGCGATCGGCCGCAACGCGTGCCTGGGCGCGCTGAGCTGGCTGCGGGACGCGGACATTCCCGACGGCGAGCGTTGGGAGGGAACACCGGCGAAGGGAGTTGGCGCCGCCGCGCCGACGCCCACGGTTACGCGGGGGCGGCGCCTATCCGGCGCCACGCACGCGCTGCTGGTGATCGGCTTGCGCCTGGGTCTACAAATGGCCAATTGGCTGCCGTGGCTTGCCATCGCCGCCGTGGCGCCGTGGTGGGTGAACAAGCTGCCGGCTTGGCTTTCAGCGCCGACGCTTAGCGTGTTCGCGATTGCCGCGCTTGGCGCCGCGGCGGCGGCGGCCCTGCTCATCGGGCTGACGCTGCAAGCCGTGGTGGTGCGCCGGTTGAGCCGGTTTCCGGAAGGTGTGGTGAGCACCTGGAGTTGGGAAGGCATTCGCATTGGCGCCGCCGCGACGAGAGTCGAATCGGCGGGGCGCTGGCTCTCGGGATCGCTGGCGTGGCCGGTTTGGCTGCGGATGGCCGGCATGCGGCTGGGCCACGGTTGCGAGATTAGCTCGATCATGGATGTGCTGCCCGGTTTAATCGAAATCGGCGAGGATAGCTTTTTTGCCGACGGCATTTATCTCGCGCCGCCGCGGCGCCAGCAGGGGACGATCACGCTCCGCCGCACCCGCTTCGGACGCAATACATTACTGGGTAATCATGCCGTGATTCCGGCGGGCCATGACTGGCCGGAGGGATTATTCGTTGGCGTAGCCACGGTGCCCGAGCCGGCCCAGGTACGCGCGAATACGGCCTGGTTCGGTCGGCCCGCGCTGGAGCTTCCGCGCCAGGCACGGGTTGTGGATCGGCGCCTGACGCATGATCCCAGCGCGGCGCGCTACGCCACGCGTGTGTTCTGGGAAATGTTGCGGCTGGCGCTGCCCAGCTTGCCCATCGCATTGGCCGCCGTGTGGTGGCAGGTTCTCGTTGGGCGGGCGTGGGCCGCGGTCGTGCTGCTCGCACCCGCGCTCACGCTGGGCGCCGCCGCCGCGTCGTGCGCGGCGGCAATCGCGGCCAAATGGCTGTTGCTGGGGCGGGTGCGCGCGCGCGAGCACGCGTTCTGGAGCTGCTGGTGCGGTCGCTGGGATTGGCTCTATGTCGCCTGGGCGGAGTGGGCCGCGCCCTGGCTGCGCGTGGTCGAGGGAACGCTGGTGCTGAACGCCGTGCTGCGCCTCGCCGGTGCGACGATAGGTCGCGCTGTGGCGCTGGGTCCTGGCTTTTCCCAAATCGTTGACCCCGATATGCTGCGCCTGGGCGATGGCGCGACGGTCGCATGCCATTTTCAAGCGCATACGTTCGAAGATCGTGTGCTGCGCCTGGGTCCGATTGAGGTCGGCGCGGGCGCCAGCGCCGGCGATGGCGCCGTGGTGCTGTATGGCGCGCGCCTGGGCGCGGGAGCGTGGCTCGCGCCGCAGAGCGTGGTCATGAAAGGCGATGCGATCGCGGCGGGAACGCGCGCGCTGGGCGCGCCGGCGCAGAGAGATCTGCGAGCGATGCCGGAGGTGGCGGCTGTAGCGGCCGCGAGGTGATCGGGTATGATGGCGCATGGTTATCGCATCAACGATATGTTTCATGCTGCTGAGTGCCGGTGCGCAAGGCCCCGGCGGCATGACAGCGCCGCAAATTATCGCCAAAAATCTGGCCGCGCGCGGCGGAGCGGCTCAGTTTGCCGCCGCCCGCACGCTGCATTTCACCGGTCACCTCGATTTGGCGCCGGGCCAGAGCGCCAGGCTTGAGGTCTGGCT
>JANWLQ010000140.1 GCA_025450725.1 Terriglobales bacterium | reverse complement strand
TGCAGCGGCGCCAACTCGCGCCGCAGCTTCTGTACTCCCCGGAAAATCGTATTCTTCGTTGCATTGGTCCCGAGCCCCAGCGCGGCGCCAATTTCGGCAATGGACAGCTGCTCGTAATGCCGGAGCGTGAACGCGGCGCGTTCCACCGGACTCAGCGCATCGAGCGCCCGTGTAATGGCAATCTGGGTTTCTCCGCTCGCCGCCAGCCGTTCCGGCGTCGCCGTCGTGCTGACATAGTCGTCTTCGATCGGCACCTGGGCTCGTTCCCGCGGACGGCGCTGCCGCAAATGATCGAGCGCCGCGTTGGTGCAAATGCGATAGAGCCAGGTGCCCATGCTGGCCCGCGCGTCAAAGCGCGCCAGATTGCGGTAGGCGCGCAGGAAGGTTTCCTGCACCAGGTCTTCGGCGTCTTGGGTTTGTCCAGTCATACGATAGGCAAGGCGAAATAAGCGATGGCGATAGCCGTCAACCAGAAGGCGAAACGCCTCCGGGTCGCCAGCCAAAGCGGTCGTACTCAACTCCGCCGTGTTGGTCATCTGTTCCATTAGACGGGCCTGCTGATTCCCGGTTAGTTCCGTACGGCTGTGCCCGCGGGAGTTCCGAGTGGCGCACCATGTCCTACTGTAACCGTGAGCGATCGTGCCCGCCCGGTGCGCGGTGTCGCAGGACGCTATCCAGGTCTTGCGGAACGATTAACCAGCCCCGGAGTGCGGGCGGGGAACTCGGGTGGGTAGCTCCTCGCGCATAATGCGCAGCCGCTCAGATTCGCTCAACCTTCCCCAGATGACGATTTCCGCGAGCGTCCGATGGCAACCGACGCACAGCCCGTCCGCCATTTGGCAAACACCGATACACGGTGAAGACGCGGCCGGCGAGTCAGCGTCCGGCATGTGCTTTTCGCTCTTCCAAAACATGCCGCACCTGCCGCGCCACACCAAGCAGCCTTCGTTCCTCGACCGGCGTCAGCCGCCAGCGTACCAACATCTCTCGCAGCACCCGCGTCTGGCTGGTTTCGTGCCCCGGTTTCACCGCCCCCAGCTCGACCAACAGCGGATACCACGCCGCAAGAATCCGCTCCCGCGCGTCCGGCGAAATCACCGGCGGCGCATCCGCCGCCGGGGGAGGGAACTGCCCCGTCATCGCCCACTGATACGCGCAAACCGCGACCGCCTGCCCCAGGTTCATGGAGGGCGCCCCGGCGACGGTTGGCAGCCGGACGAGTCTGTCGCAGCGGCTCATGTCATCCTGCGAGAGCCCGGTGCGTTCGGAGCCAAAAAGCAGCGCCAGTCGCTGGCAAGCGGGTAGCGTCGCAATGACCGCTCGCCAATCCTCGAGTGGCAACTCCGGCGTGCGCGCCGTCCCGGCCGTGGTGCCGACGACATAATCGCATCCCTCAATCGCCTCGGCGGCGGTCTCCACCCGCCGCGCCCGCGCCAGCAGCGCCGCTCCCGCCCGCGCCGACCGCGCCACCTGCCAGGCATCCCCAAACGGCGCCACCGCGACCAGATCCTCGAGCCCAAAGTTGGCCATAGCCCGCGCCGCCGCCCCAATATTCAGCGAGTTGCGCGACCGGATCAACACAATACGAAGCGCAGGAGCCACCTTCCGATTCTAGGGCCAAACCGCCGCGCCCCTGGCGCTCGTCTCACCCGGCATGCGCCGCGAGGCGCCCTGTCAACCGTCTGTAAAGCGAGCGGTAGCTGGCCACCATGCGTGCGCCATCGAAGTTGGCCTCGGCATGGGCGCGGCAGGCTTGCGGTGCAATGCTGGCCAATCGCGAAACATACTCCGCCAGATTCTGCCAGGTGTCGGCCAGAAAGCCGGTGTGGCCGTGGGCCACCACTTCCGGCAGCGCGCCCCGGCTCAGCCCCAAGGCCGGCACGCCCGAAGCCGCCGCCTCCATGGCCACCAACGAACTCGTCTCTTCAACCTGCGATGGAATCACCACCGCCGCCGCTTGGCGCAGAAAGGCCAGCTTGCCGCCCAAAGCGGGCGGTGGGAAATGGCGAATCTGGTCATCGAGCTGAGACGCGATTTCCTTCCTGTAATACTCGACATGATAGGGAAACGGCCCCGGTTCGCCCACCAGGTGCAACCTCCGTTTCACCGCCCGCGCCAGCCGGATCGCCAGATGGGGCGCCTTTTCCGGACAGATTCGCCCCAAAAAAAGAAGCGGCGCATCGGCCTGGCCGGGCTGCTGACGCGCCTGAAACCGACCCAGGTCCACACCGTTGGGCACCACGGCGCAAATCGGCTGATCGGGATACTCCCGCCTCTGCGTCTCGCTGACGCATTGCAAATGGAGATGGCGCGGCCGGCAATCGAGAAACCCCTGCGGATAGAGCCGCCTCGCCAGGTGCAGCGTAAATAGTACGGGCGTCGAGACACGGTCGGCCACCGCGAAAAACGGCGCCCCCTGCACATGGATCAGGTCCACCGGATGCTCCTCCAGCCAGGCCAGCGCCCGTTCATTGGCCGCCCGCTCACGCGCCTCGCGCTCCTCGTCGCTGAGGAGACTCATATGTGCCGGTAGCCAACCGGCAGCCGGCAGCCGCTGCAACTCGATCCCCGGCCCCGCCCCGCTCACCAGCTGGTAGTCAATCTGCTCGCATCCACCACAGGCGGCGGCGGATAGTGGTGCCAACGGATAGGTCAAAGTGAGCACCCGCAGCGGTTGCAGTGCTAGAATCGGTGCAGACAATTTTCGCCCCTCCCCCGCATGAGCGACCACTTCCCCGCGCTAAATTCCGCCATCCGGCAGCACGCGGATACCCTGCTGGCTGAACTGCAGGAATTCCTCCGGATTCCCAGCATTAGCACCCTGCCCGCCCATCGTCCCGATGCCGAGCGTGCCCTCGAGTTTCTCGCCCACAGCCTTACCGAAATTGGCTTCGAGCACATCCAGCGCATCGTTCCGCCGCAAAATCCCAACGGTCTTCCACTCCTTTATGCGGATTGGATGCATGCTCCTGGTGCACCAACAGTGCTGTTTTATGGCCACTACGACGTCCAGCCCCCCGATCCGCTGAACGAGTGGATATCTCCTCCATTTGAGCCCACGGTGCGCGAGGGGAGCATCTACGCCCGTGGCGCCGCGGACGACAAAGGCCAGGTCTATGCGCAGATCAAGGCCATGCAAGTGCTCATGCGCACCCACGGCAAGCTTCCGGTCAACGTCAAATTCCTGATCGAAGGTGAAGAGGAAGTCGGCGGCGAGTCGGTGGACGCCTATGTCCGGGCCAACCACGGCCCGCTCGCTTGTGATTGTGTCGTGGTCAGCGATACCGCCATGTTTGCCCCTGGCGTGCCCTCGCTCGATGTAGGCTTACGCGGGATGGTGTACGCCGAAATCGAAATGCAAGGCGCCGAGCGTGATCTTCACTCCGGCCTTTACGGGGGCGTGGCGCCCAATCCCTTCATGGCTCTGGTACGCGTCCTCGGCGGACTCAAGTCGCCCGAAGGCGCTATCCTCATTCCCGGGTTTTACGACCGCGTTCAGGCTCCCTCGCCCGAGGAACAAGCCGCATGGAAGCGCCTTCCCTTCAATGAAGACGAATACCGCATCAACGAGGTCCGTGCTCTGGCGCTCACCGGCGAAGCCGGCTACTCGGTATTCGAGCGCACCTGGTCGCGCCCGACGCTCGATGTCCACGGCATGCCCGGTGGCTTCACTGGCCCCGGTTCAAAGACGGTCATTCCGGCCCGCGCCTCAGCCAAGGTCAGCATGCGCCTCGTGCCCCAGCAGCAGCCGTCCGAGATCGCCCGCCTGTTTGAAGCCGCGGTGAAAAAGCTCACCCCGCATGGCTTTCATAGCCAGGTCAAGATCCACAGCCTCGCCGATCCTGTTCTGGTGGATCCGGGCAATCGTTTCATCCGCGCCGCGGTGAAATCGCTGGCGCGCGTCTTCGGAGCCGAACCAGTCTTCCTCCGGAGTGGCGGCTCCATCCCGGTCGTTGCATTATTTGCGTCCGAACTCAAAGTTCCTATCGTGATGATGGGCTTCGGTTTGCCTGACGATGGCCTGCACAGTCCCAACGAAAAATTCGCCCTCTCCAGCTACTATGGCGGCATCGGCGCTGTCGCCCAATTCCTGCTCGAACTCGCCGACGGCCACTAACCGCGAACCGACGCGCCTAAGCGGGTGCCCGGCGTAGCCGTGCGGGGCCCGCGCCAATAAAAGAACTGCGCAAGGCCGACTAGGGGCTCTGGGGTCCCCAAGCCGGCCTTGCGCATAAGCGGGTGCCCGGCGGTAGCCGGGCAGGGCCCGCGCCTATTAATGCGCCACAACAAGGTCGTTCTGCACGCTGAACACGCCCGGTAGCGAGCGCACCGCGTTGCCGGCGACCTGTTTGTCAACTTGGCTGTCAACCACACCCGCCAGCGTCACATGACCGTTGTTAACGATAATGCGGATGGTGTGGGCCGGGTCGTTCGCATAGCGCAGCAAGCTCGGGTTGCCGTAGATGGCCTGCGCTGCCCGCAGCCGAATCTGATCGTCCATCGGTGAAAGCGGCGCGACCTTGATCTCGTCGCTCACCCCCCGCACGCCGGGCGTGTCCTCAACCAGGGCCAGGGCGGAATCGCGATCCGGATAATCCCGCACCTCGCCTCCCACCGTCGCCACGCCGTCATGGACCTTGACCGTCAGCGCGTTGAACGGTTGACCCATGCCCATGCGGTCGTAGGTCAGCTTGTCCGCGAGCTGCTTGGTCAACTGCTGATCGCTCACGCTCTCGCCGGTGACGTTGAGGTTGTCCACAAATCCGTTGACGTTTTCAAAGCCCCGCGCTTGATGCTCGGCCTCCATCTTCGAACGGTAATCGGGCACGCTGCCGTTAAGGGTGACGATGCGATCCTCGACCGTCGGATGGACGTTGGCCAGCTTCTTCTCGCCCATGAACTTTTGCTGCAGCCTGCTTTGAATCTGCTGATCCACCGCTGTGCCACTCGCCCGCTTCGCAACCTGCGCGCTCGCCGAGCCTACTCCCAGGCTCAAGCCCAACGCTGCCGCCAATCCTAATACCGTGATGGGTTTCCGCATAACCACCTCCACCTAATGAGATGGCTGACTCTACGGTCACGTTGCAGAAACTGGATCGAGTGATGTTTATGCGCAGTTGGCGCGCCGGCCCGCATAGAGCGGGAACGAGCGCGCCAAATCCACCACCTGGCGCTGGATTTCGGCCAGTACCGCCGGCTGCTGCCGATGGTGCAAGGCGCGTGCGATCCATTGGCCGATAGTGCGCATCTCTGCTTCACCCATGCCCCGCGTCGTCAGCGCCGGCGTGCCCAGGCGAATCCCGCTCGGGTTCAACGGCGGATTCGAGTCGAACGGAATCGCGTTCTTGTTGGCGGTTATGTTGGCGCTGTGCAAAGCGTTTTCCGCTTCCTTGCCCCGCATCCCCTGGCTGAAAACGTCAATCAACAGCAGGTGCGTGTCGGTTCCGCCACTGATTACCCGGAACCCTTCCGCCTGCAACTGCGCCGCCAGCGCCCGCGCGTTGGCCACAACGCGCACCGCGTAATCGGCGAACGCCGGCTGCTGCGCCTCGAGAAAGCACACCGCCTTGGCGGCGATCACATGCACCAGCGGTCCGCCCTGCGAGCCCGGAAAAACCGATTTGTCAATTGCCGGTCCGTGCGCCGCGTGCGCCAAAATCATCCCGCCCCGCGGTCCCCGCAGCGTCTTGTGGGTGGTGCTGGTGACAATGTGCGCGTGCGCCACCGGATTCGGATGCGCTCCGCCCGCGACCAGCCCCGCGAAATGCGCCATGTCCACCAGTAGCAATGCGCCAACCTCGTCGGCGATCGCCCGCATGCGCGCAAACTCAATCACCCGTGGATACGCGCTCCCGCCGCCGATAATCATTTTCGGCTTCGACTCCCGTGCCGTCTGCGCCAGGGCGTCGTAATCAATGCGCTCGCTCTCGCGGTCCACCCCATAGGGAACAATCTTGTACGTTTTGCCGCTGAAGCTCAACGGATGCCCGTGCGTGAGATGCCCGCCGTGGGCAAGATTCAATCCCATCACCGTGTCGCCCGGCTGCAACACCGCCGCATACGCTTCCTGGTTGGCCTGCGAGCCCGAGTGCGGCTGCACGTTGGCGTACTCCGCTCCAAACAGCGCGCACGCCCGCTGCCGCGCCAACTCCTCCACCCGGTCGGCGTTCTCGCAGCCGCCGTAGTAGCGCTTGCCGGGATAGCCTTCGGCGTATTTATTGGTGAAGACCGATCCGGTCGCCTCCAGCACGGCTTCGGAAACAAAGTTCTCTGAAGCGATCAATTCCAAATGTTCGTGCTGGCGCGTGGCCTCGAGCCCAATCGCCTGCGCGACCTCGGGATCCACCTGGCTCAACGGGGCGCTGAAACTCGCGGGTACTCTCATGCCTCAATTTTAGCGACTCGCAGCGCGTGTCGGCCAGCCAAAAAAGGCGTGGCCAGCCAAATGCCCAGCAATTCCTCCGCCGCCTCGGCCGTCAAGAGGCGCGCGCCCAGCGTGGCCACGTTGCAGTCGTTGTGCTCGCGGCTTAGCCGCGCCGACACCGAGTCGTACACATTCACCGCGCGCACGCCCGAGGTTTTGTTCGCGCTGATGGCCATCCCAATCCCCGAGCCGCAGACCAGCACCCCCCGCGCGCACTCACCCTTGGCCACGCGCTCCGCCACCGCGCGCGCGAAGTCGGGATAATCGCACGATCCGTCGCTGGCCGGTCCGCAATCGGAGACCTCGTGCCCCAGCCGGCGCAGCCGCTCGTTCAACTCGCGCTTCAACTCAAATCCCGCGTGGTCACTCGCCAGGGCGATCGTCATGCTGATGATTATGCCCCACGCGGCCCCATAGCCATCCACAACCCAGCTCCAGCGACATAGCAACGCGAAGTCGTGGCGGGTTGCGTAAAAAGGGGCGCGAGCTCCGCGAGCCGCAAAAAAATCGCCGGGAGACTGGATTCAATCTCCCGGCCATATTGCGTGTCCCTTTGTAGAGGCACGGTCAAGTGTGTGGATAAATTCACTATATGCCGCACTTCTACAAAAAACAATATTAATTTTTCAGACTTTTTCTATTTCTGGAATCGGTGCCGCGAGGTGTGCCTCTAAGCCATTGAATCCACAAGTCTTATGCGTTCCGTCACAAAATGGTTTATTGGCCGATTGGCCGCACCGGCAGAGCGAAATGACGGGTTTGTCCACTGGAATGTCGTTGCCGACCGAGTCAATCAGTCGGAAAGGGCCTTCGACCTTGAGCGAGCCGTTGGGGCGAACGGTGATGGTGGTGATGTCGGGCATTGAATTTTACGACTCCTGATTTTCGGGGTGGCGCTTGCGCGAGCGCGCCAATAATTTGTCGAGCCGTGCCGCGCGTTCCTCGCGCTGGTCGAGTTCGAAGCGCAGTTCCGGGACCTTGCGCAATTGCAGCCGGCTGCCGATCTGGCTGCGCAAAAAACCGCGCGCGGCGATCAAGCCCGCGAGCGTCCGCCGTTGCTCGGTGTCGTCGCCGACGACCGAGACAAAAATATGCGCCACACGCATTTCCGGCGCCAGGTTGACCTCGGTCACCGCCGCCAACCCAATGCGCGGATCGGCGAGTTCGCCCTCGACCAGCTCGGTGAGCTCGTCGCGCATCATCTCGGCCAGTCGTTCAGGACGGTGCGGCATGTCACGCCATCAAGGGAGAAACTTTTTCGACCGTGAACGCTTCCAGAATGTCGCCCGGTTTGATGTCGCTGAAGTTGGCGACCGAGGCGCCGCACTCCATGCCGGCGCGCACTTCGCTCGCGTCGTCCTTGAAGCGGCGCAGCGAGCTGAGCTTGTTGGTGTAGATCACGGCGCCGTCGCGGATGATCCGCACCTGCGCGTCGCG
>JANWLQ010000139.1 GCA_025450725.1 Terriglobales bacterium | reverse complement strand
GTGCCGAGCGCCAGCGACAGGGGCAGGTTGCGGCGCGGGTTTTGCACCTCGCCGGCGGTGAAGGTGATGTTGTTCCAGGCGTCGGAGCTAAACAGCGAGCCGACCATGGCGGCGAACACGGCCACGATGGTTGCGGTCGAGACCAATGAGCCGTTGGCCGCGCCAGTCAGGTTATAGCTGCCGTGGCTGAAGATTCCAGCCCAGAACTGGCTCCAGAAGTGGCTGAAGTTGGCGGCGATTACGCCGGCATTGCGGGCAATGACGAGACCGATGAGGATCAAGCCCACCAGCGCTGCGATTTTGGCGAAGGTGAAGACGTTCTGGACGAGCGCGCCGGCCTTAACGCCGCGGCTGTTGAGCCAGGTCAGGAAGACGATGACCGCGATGGCCACGAGTTCCTCGGTGTTAACGCCAAGCTGAACGGGGCCGATGTGGCCGACGTGAAACAGCCAGTTGGTTTCCGATATCCAACCGGGATAGATGACGCCGAGATACTTGGCGAAGGCGACGCAGACTGCGGCGATGGTTCCGGTCTGGATGACAACGAACGAGGTCCATCCATATAAGAAGCCGAACAGCGGGCTGAAGGCCTCGCGGAGATAGACGTACTGCCCGCCGGCCTGGGGCATGGCGGCGGCGAGCTCGCCGTAGCAGAGCGCGCCCATCATGGTCATGATGCCGGTCAGGGTCCAGACCAGCATGAGCATGGCCGGGGAGCCGACCTGGCGCGCGATCTGGGGCGATACGACGAAAATTCCCGAGCCGATCATCACCCCCATGACGATGGTGGTAGAGCTGGTCAGTCCCAGCGCTTTAATGGCACCGGTGCCCGAATCGGCGGCGGTGGCGTTAGGGGGAGCGCTTGGCATACTGAAACTGGCAACTAGTTATGGCAGGAAACGTCACGGAACGCAAGCAAGAACCGCTCGGCCGCGGCCAGCGGATGGGGTGCGCCCCAGAGTCCGGCGATGACAGCGACGGCATCGGCTCCGGCGCGCCAGGCGTCGCCGCAGTTGGCCAGCGTGATGCCGCCGATGGCGACGAGCGGCACTCGGCAAGAGGGCTTTACCATACTCAGTGCTTTGACTCCCACCACAGCGTCTGGTTTCAGCTTGCTGCGCGTGTCGGCGACGGGGCCGATGGCGAGATAATCAGGGCTCCGCGCCAGCGCGCGGGCGGCCTGTTCGGGTGAGTGGGTGGAGAAGCCGATAATCCAATCGCGCCTCAAACCGCGCGCGGCTTCGAGCGGCAAATCATCCTGACCGAGGTGGACGCCGGCCGCGCCGGTTAATAGCGCAATATCGGCACGGTCGTTGATGATGAGCCGCGGGACCACGGCGGCCAAACGTTCGGCCAGGCGGACCGCCTCCCGATCGTTGAGGGTCTTGGCCCGCAGTTGCTGCAGGTCGAGGCCAAGTGAGGCGAACCCGGCGGCGCACTCGACCAAGTCGTGGCCAGCGGCCGAGGCGGCGTCTACATCGAGAATTGGGTAGAGGGGCGGAAGGGTCACGGCCCTAGCCCCGCTTCTTTACCGGCGTGAAGCGATCCATGAAGGCCGTGCTCAGGCGGCCGGCGCGGAAATCCTCGTCGGCGAGGATTTTTTGGTGCAGCGGAATGGACGTGTCCACGCCCTGAACGATGAACATATCAAGGGCGCGCTGCATGCGTTGAATCGCTTCGGCGCGGTCATTACCGTGGGTGATGAGTTTCGCGATCAACGAATCGTAGTAGGGCGGAATGACGCCTTCGGCGTAGACGGCTGAATCCACGCGCACGCCGATGCCGCCGGGGAGGTTGAGGCCGGTGACCTTGCCGGCCGAAGGGGTGAAGGTCTCGGAGTTTTCGGCGTTGATGCGGCACTCGATGGCGTGTCCGCGCGCGGCGACGGTGTTCTGCGCGACCTGGCCAGGCAAAATGTCTTCGAGCTTCTCGCCGTTGGCGATGCGGATTTGGGCCTTGACCATGTCCACACCGGTGACCATCTCGGTCACCGGATGCTCGACCTGCAGGCGGGTGTTCATCTCGATGAAGTACAACTCACCGGAGGGATCCATCAGGAACTCGATGGTGCCGGCGTTGGTGTAGCCGACCTTGGTCATGGCGGCAACAATGACCGCGCCCATTTTCTTGCGGTAGGCGGCGGTGATCGGCATGGCGGGCGACTCTTCGATCAGCTTTTGGTGGCGGCGCTGCACGCTGCACTCGCGCTCGCCGAGATGGATGACGTTGCCGTGCTCGTCGCCCAGCACCTGGAACTCGATGTGGCGCGGGCGTTCCACCAGCTTCTCCATGTAGAGGTCGCCGGAGCCGAAGGCGTTGGCGGCCTCGGTTTGCGCGGCGGAGAACAGGCCGGGCATTTCCTCCTGACTGCGCACCATGCGCATGCCGCGTCCGCCGCCGCCGGCGGAGGCTTTGATCATTACCGGATAGCCGATGCGCGCGGCGACGGCCATGGCTTCCGACTCGCCGGCAAGGATGCCGTCGGAGCCGGGCAGCACGGGCAGGCCGACCGATTTCGCCGCCTCGCGGGCGCGTTCCTTCTCGCCCATCAGGCGCATGACTTCGGGCTTGGGGCCGATGAACTTGATGCGGCTGCTTTCGCAGACCTCGGCAAAGTTGGCGTTCTCGGAGAGAAAGCCATAGCCGGGGTGGATGGCATCCACGTTGGTGATCTCGGCGGCCGAGACCACCGCCGGCACGTTGAGATAGCTCTCGCCGGGACGGGGCGGGCCGATGCAGATCGCCTCATCGGCGAAGCGGGCGTGCAGGGCGTGGCGGTCGGCGGTCGAGTAGACCGCCACGGTTTTGATGCCCATTTCCTTGCAGGCGCAGATCACGCGCAGGGCGATCTCGCCACGATTGGCAATAAGGATTTTTTTGAACATGCCCGGAGTATTCGCGGCGCTATTTGCGCGGACGCAGGAGCAGCAGCGGCTGGCCAAACTCGACCGGCTGCCCGTTGGTCACCAGCTTGCGGACGACCTCGCCTTGAGTCTCGGCTTCGATTTCGTTCATCAGCTTCATGGCTTCGATGATGCACAGCACCTGCCCGACTTCGACCGTGTCGCCGATTTTGACGAACTCGGGCGAACCGGGCGAGGGGGACTCGTAATAGGTGCCGACGATGGGAGAGCTTACGGTGAGCAGATCTTCCTCGCCGGTGGGAGTGGGCGGCGCCGCCAGAGGCGCGGGAGCGCCCGCGGCCGCCGCCATGGTGGCGGGCGCCGGAGCCGGCGCCGCCGCGGGCGGGCCGCCGCGGCGAATGCGAATTCGCCGGCCTTCCTCCTCGAGCTCGAATTCGTCAATGTGCTTTTCGATCAGCGTATCAATGAGCTTGCGTATTGATTCAAAGTCCATAGGTCAGCAGTTCCTTCGGCGTTGGCGTTAACCCTTCCGCCCCGGTGGCGGTCACCAGCGCGACATCCTCAATGCGCACTCCTCCCCAGCCCGGGATGTAAATCCCCGGTTCCACGGTCACCACCTGCCCGGCCTGCAACAAATCCTGCGATGTCGCCCCGAGCCGCGGCGCTTCGTGTATTTCCAAGCCTACCCCATGCCCGGTGGAATGGGGAAAATATGCGCCGAAGCCCGCCTTCTGGATGACGCGGCGGGCGGCGCGGTCAATGGCCGAGGCGGCGACGCCGGGCTTGATCGCGGCCAGGGCGGCCGACTGTGCGTCGCGGACGACTTGATAGATTTGGCGCGCTTTAGCGGTGGGGCGACCGATGTGGATGGTTCGCGTCATGTCGCTGTGGTAGCCGGCGAGGCGCACGCCGTAATCCATTACGACGAAGCCGCGGCGCGGCAGCGGCTGGGGGCCGGGCTGGCCATGGATGCGCGCGCCGCGGGCGCCGCCGACCACGATGGTCTCAAAGGCCAGGCCCTCGCCGCCGGCCTGGCGCAGGCTGAACTCGAGCCAGCCGGCGAGTTCGGTCTCCTTCATGCCGCGGCGCATGCGGGCGAGCGTGGCCTCAAGCACCGAGGAGGCCAAGTTGATCGCGCGGCGAAGGGCGGCGATCTCGTCGGCATCCTTAATGACGCGCTGGCGCTCGACCCAGCCCTGGGTCAGCACGAGGCGATGCAGTCCCTTCCAGTGTGCGAACAAGCGCTTGCGTTGCGCGAGGGTGATGCGGTCGGCTTCGATCGCGAGGCGCTGCTTGGGGCCCAGTTCGGCGGCCGCCGCGCGCCACAAATCGCCTTTGGTCTCAATGACGACGCGGGCGCCCGTGACCTCTTGGCGGGCTTGCTCGCGATAGCGTCCGTCGGTAAAGAGCGTGGTCTGGCGGGGGCCGACGACGAGCAAGCCGTTGCTGCCGGAAAATCCGCAGAGATAGCGGAGATTGGGCAAATGGCTGATGAGCATTGCATCCACATGCTGGCGGCGCAGATGGGCACGCAACGCGGCTTGTCGTTTCAGAAAATCCATGCAGCAATCATCGTAGCCCAAAGCCAACCGCGGGCCGCGTGGCGCATCCAAGCAGCATGCCTCCGCTGCCCACCAATTATTGGTCGTGCCCGGATCACTCAGTGGCGCTGCATGCTGGTGCCGATCATTATCTCTGCCGTCAGTTCGGGCATCGCTTTCCGATTGTTGAAGGCATCCCATGTTTCGCCAATTTTGAGGCGCTGACCGATATCCAGCGCAGCGAGCTGAAGCACCGCGAGCGGGAAGTACGTTACGAGGGCGACCGGCGCGTACAGTACGAACGGCGCATCGAGCGGGAAGCGGTGGTCGGGCGGCTGCGGCTCACCGCCGCCGACCGCGTGCTTGACGCCGGGTGCGGCGTGGGGCGGATTACGCGCGCACTGCTCACCTCTCCCGCCGAGGTGGTGGCGGTGGACTTTAGTCATGCCCGGCTGGCGGAATTGCGCCGAGCGGTCGCGCCCACGATGCGGCTGACGCTGGCTACGGCCGATGTGACACGGTTGCCGTTTGCATCCGGGGCGTTTTCGGCGATCGTGCATACGCAGGTGTTGGAGCACATTCCCACGGCGGCGGCGCGCGTGGCGATGCTGCGTTCGTTCCGGCGCATGCTCAGACCTGGCGGGACACTGTGTTTGACCGTATATAACTTCAGCGAACCGTGGCGGCTGCGCGGCGATGCCAAGGAGGGCCGGCATGAAACGGGCGTCTTCTACCATTGCTACAGGGCAGACGAGCTGCGGCATGAGATCGAGGTGCAGGCTCAGTTGAAGGTGGAGGAGTTGTGCGGCGTGATCAACCTGTTTCCGCACACGTTCCGTGCCTTTCCGTGGCTGGGGCCGCTCGCGCGGAGGATTGACCATTGGGGCGAACGCCACCCCGCGCTGAGCCAAAAGTGGGGGCATCTGCTGCTCGCCCGCGCCACGCGGTGACAGAGTTAGCCGTGGTGGTGGGCGAGGTATTTTTCGACTTCGATGGCAGCCATGCAGCCGGTGCCGGCGGCGGTGATGGCTTGGCGGTAGCGGCGGTCGGCGACATCGCCCGATGCGAACACGCCGGCGTGCTGGGTGTGGACGTAGTCGCGCGTCAGCAGATATCCGTCGGCGTCGGCGGGCAATTGGCCGGTGAAGGCTTGCGTGTTGGGCACGTGGCCGATGCCGAGGAATACGGCTGAGATTGGCATCACCCACGGCGCGCGGCCGTTGTTGGTGGACTGCAGCTTGACGGCGGTGACCTCTTTTTTGCCGACGTCCATGACTTCGACGATTTGGGCGTTGGTCACCCACTTGATTTTCGGGTGCTCGCGGGCGCGGTCGAGCATGATTTTCGAAGCGCGGAACTCATCGCGGCGGTGCACGATGGTCACGGTTGAGGCGAAGCGGGTGAGGACCAGCGCCTCTTCCATGGCCGAGTCACCGCCGCCGACGACGATGATGTCCTTGTCGCGGAAAAAGAATCCGTCGCAGGTGGCGCAACTTGAAACGCCATGGCCGATGAGTGCCTGCTCGCTGGTCAAATCAAGCCAGCGGGCGCGGGCGCCGCTGGCGATGATCAGGCTCTCGGTGTAAATGGGTTCGGCATCCTTATCGGCGTCCTCGAGGCGGAGCGCGATGGGGCGCGTTCCGAGATGGGCCTCGATCACATCGCCAGAGGCGAATTCGGCGCCGAAGTTGGCGGCCTGCATGCGCATGTTCTCGATCAGTTGCGGGCCCTGGATGCCCTCGGGAAAGCCGGGAAAATTTTCGACCAGGGTGGTCAGGCTCAACTGTCCGCCCGACTCGCGCCCCTCGACCACCAGCGGGCGCAGACCGGCGCGGCCGCAGTAAATCGCCGCCGTGAGGCCGGAACAGCCAGAACCAAGAATCACCACGTTGCGTGTCGCCATAGATGCCTGTCGTTGTCCGAATGTTAGACTACCATCATGTCGCAATCAGAAAATCAGGCCTCGACCCCCGGCCTTTACGCCCACTTTTCGACCTCGATGGGCAACTTCACCGCCCGCTTATTCGAGCAGGAAACGCCGAAGACGGTGGCAAATTTTTCGGACCTGGCGCAGGGCACGCGCGAATTCACCGACCCCAAGACGCACGCCAAAACCAAGCGCGCGTACTTCGACGGGTTGACGTTTCACCGTGTCATTCCCGACTTCATGATCCAGGGCGGATGCCCGCTGGGCAACGGCACCGGCGGCCCCGGCTACCAGTTCGCCGACGAGTTTCATCCCAAGCTGCGGCACACCAAGCCGGGATTGCTCTCGATGGCCAACGCGGGGCCGGGCACGAATGGCTCGCAATTTTTTGTTACCGTCGCGCCCACCAGTTGGCTCGACAACAAGCACACCATTTTCGGCGAGGTCACCGAGGGGTACGACGTGGTCGAGAAGATCTCGAACACGCCCCGCGACGGCCAGGATCGCCCCCGCACTCCGGTTGTCATTCAGCAAGTGCGCATTGAACGTCGCTAATGCCGCTGCCGCCCAAGCTCCGCTTTCGAATCAATCGTTGGCAGAACCGCTGGAATGAGTGGCGGGCCAGCCTGCGGCAAACCGAGCAGGCGGTGACCGCCGAGCAGAAAATGTGCCCGTCGTGCCGGGCGCTGGTTCCGCGCGGGAAGGCGAGCTGCCCCTATTGCGGGCAGCGGCTTAAAGTGTTCGCCGCCTCGCCGGTGGGGCGCGCGGCGAGCCGGGCGATGCCGAAGGTCCCGGTGACGGGATGGATCATCCTCTTGAACCTGGTGATGTTCGTGCTCGAGTACGCGGCGAGCGGGACCTCGCTGCTTTCGAACCTGATGGGCAGTCCGTCGGGCGAGGCCACGTTCCGGCTGGGCGAGAGTCTGCCCTGGGTCTATCTTCAGGCGACGCATCAGTACTGGCGATTGGTGACCGCGTGCTTTCTGCACGGCGGGCTGCTGCACATCGGCTTCAATATGTGGGCGCTGTACGATATCGGCCCGCTGGTCGAGTCGTTTTATGGCGGGGCGAAGTTTTTGTTTTTCTACCTGCTGACCGGAGTTGCCGGTTATCTCGTGTCGGGATATTTTGGCTACACCAGCCTGGGCGCATCGGGAGCCATTTTCGGTCTGCTCGGGGTGATGATCGCCTACGGCGTCCGCCGCAGTCACACCAGCGCGGGGCAGCAACTACGCGGGGTGGCGGTGCGGTGGGCGATTTACGGTTTGATCCTCGCCTTCATGCTGCCCGGGGTTGACAACTTCGCCCACGTCGGCGGGCTGGCCACCGGATTCGTGCTGGGCATGGTGGTGGGCGACGATCCGCCGCTCACGGAAGCGCAAATTCGGGTCTGGAACCTGACCCAATGGGCGCTCATCATCGCGACAATTGGGTGCTTTTACCTTATGGCGACGGCGCCGATTTTGCGCGGCTAGCGCAACGGAATATAGACCAGCGCCGAAACCCGGTTGCCGTTGACGGTGACGTTGGTGGCGTCCACCTGGTTGGCATCGGAGCCGCCGACGACCGCGTTGGCAGTTTGCAGCAGCACCAAATCCATCTTCAACAGTTCGGTGCCGTCACCGCGCACGGCCAGGCCGTAGGCGCGGCCGTCGGCGCCGACGAAGACGGCGAGCGAGGGGGTCGCGCCGGGGGGCGTGTTGGTCCAGGGCAAACCGTCGGGACCGGGCGGCAGCTGCGTCCAGCGCAGCGCGGCGGCCTGACCGGGCGGTCCGCTGGCGGGTGCCTGGGGCAGCGCGGCGATGGCGACGCATCCGCCATTGTTGGCGAACCAGCCGAGGTGGCTGGTGAAGTCGAGATCCACGTTGCTCCAGGTGCCGATGCATCCGTTGGTCACGACATAGGGCGTGGCGGGAACGGTGACGGTGCTTCCGGATGTGGTGGCGTTGTTGAAGTTGAGGCCGAGAAAAGTTCCGG